>NZ_JBBIAR010000060.1:0-57254 GCF_054185165.1 Bradyrhizobium sp. UFLA05-109
AGCCGGCCATCAGCGAAATGTCGGTGTAGCGCCCGCTGTCACGTTCGATGCGCTGGCCTTCCTCGATGAGATCCGCCAAGGGGCGCAGCGCAGTCGCGCTGAAGATCGACGGGACGAGCACGCCAGGCTTGGCGATCGCCCATGTTGGCGAAATTTCTCCACGCAGTGTGCGGAGCATGCAGATGGCGGCACGGCGTCCCGTGTCGCCCGTATCCGTGTGCGGCGATTTTCGATAGGCGAACGCCGCGGTCGCGTTTTGCAGCGTGTTTGCATCTATATTGCCATGGTAGTCCAACGCGACGATCAAGGGCTTGTCTTGCCCCAGGGCGGCACGCACCGTGTCGATGATGAAGCGCTCGGGGTCCGGATACGAAGCCGTCCAGCACGCCCCGTGGAGGAAAAGCAGCACGCCGTCCAGGTCGGACAAGACGCGGACGCCCGAAGCCATCTCGTCCGCGTAGCGTCTGACGGCCTCATCGGTGGCCGGACCCACGGCGCCGAGGGCCGTGTGGACGAGCGGAGCCAACGCCACGCTCGCCTGTTCGCAGACCTCGATGAAGCCGCCCATCACGGTGTTTGTGCCTCGGAGCTCTTCGACGATGCGATCCCCGCGCAGGGCCACCTGCTCGAAATCGTCCCAGGTCGAGACGGCGGGCAGGAAACTCACGGACTCAATATGGAATCCGGCGATAGCGATCCGAAATGGCTTGTGCATTCCGTGCCTGGAGTCGGAAGGGATTGGAGGCTCGTGGACCATAACGCTTCCCTAGGCCGAGACGACGTGCCGGGCCATCAGGTGCCGCGGAATCGCAAAGATCAGCGCGGCCGCGGCGAACAGCGCGATCGCCAGCAGCGAGACGCCGGCCGTCATGCTGCCCGTCAGTTGGCTCAGGACGCCGAGGACGGCTGGACCGGCGAAGCCCGCGCTGGCCGCGCCGATATTGACCAGTCCGGCCCCACTGGCCGCAGCCGTTCCTGCAAGCACGCGTGAAGGCAGGCTCCAGAACATGGCCAGCGTGCACTGGATGCCGGAGATGCCTATTGTCAGGCACAAGAGGGAGAGCGCCGGCGCGTCTCGCATTGTCACACTCGCCACCAAGGCGGCGCCGCCAACGATCAGGGGCGCTGCGGTATGCCAGAGCCTCTCTCCGGTCTTCACTGAGTGGATCGAATTGAGCTGCATGGCACAGGCGGCGATCAGGTAGGGCAGTGCGGTCACGACGCCGATCTGGAAGTTCGTCAGCCCGCCGATCGACTTGATCATGCTCGGCATCCAGAAAACGAGGCCGTAATTGCCGACGTTATAGAGAAACGACGTCGCGAACAAAATCCACAGCGTCGGCTCACGCAACGCTGGCCACAAGCTCGTTTGCTTGTCCTTGGATTCCTGAGCGAGTTCTCGCTGCACCAGGGCCTTCTCGTCGTGCGACAACCATACGGCATCGTCCGGCCGCTCGACGATCGCCCTGATCGAGACGAGCCCGAGCAGGATCGCCGGGAGTCCTTCGAGCAGGAACATCCATTGCCAGCCTTTCAGGCCGTAGCCGCCGTGGGTGACGTCCATGATCCATCCGGACAACGGACCGCCGAGGATCACGCCGAGGGGCAGGGCGAGGAAGAGCAAGGACATCACCTTGCTGAGCCTGAATGAGGGAAACCAGACACTGAAGAAGGCGATCACGGCGGGGAAGAAGGCTGCCTCCGTGATTCCGAGCAGGAACCGAAGCACGTAGAAGCTGGCTTCGTCCCGCGTCAGCAAGGTGGCCATGGAGACGAACCCCCATGAGATCATCGACGCTGCGATGCACTTCCTCGGGCCATAGAGCTGAACCAGGTAGCCGGCTGGCACCTGGAGCAGGAGATAGCCGATAAAGAACAGGCCTGCACCGAGGCCATAGGCGGCCTCGCTCAGACGCAAATCGTTGACCATGCCGAGCTTGGCGAAGCCGACGTTCACCCGATCCAGGTAGCCAAAGAAGTAGCAGACGAGGATGAGCGGCATGATGCGAAGCACGATCTTCCGGTAGGTCGCATCCGCCTCGGCCACGTAGGCTGATGGAGTGGTGGCGATCAGCACGGGCGACGCTAGTTGCTGCTGGGTGGGCATCGATGCTACCTGTTCCCTTCGGTCTGGCTAAACCCCAGGATCGTAGAAACCGCCGACTGCGAGGTCCAATGCGGGTTCGCTTGCGACTGATGAGACTTCCGCATGAAAGTCGAGAACGCTGAACTCGAAGCCTTCGTGATCGCGGCAGAGCTGCTGAATTTCCAACGTGCAGCCGAGAAGCTTCATCTGACCCAGCCCGGCCTGTCGCGCCGGATCCAGAAGCTGGAGCAGACGCTGGGTGTCGAACTGTTCAGCCGCACCACCAGGTCGGTGGTCCTCACCGGAGCCGGACGCCACTTCCTTCCGATGGCTCGCCAGCAGATCAACAACCTGAACGGGATGCTCGATTCGATCCGCGAGGTCGCCGAAAGGCGCTTCGGCAAGATTCGGGTGGCCAGCATTCCGACTGTGGTCTGCCAGGCCTTTCCGCCCATGCTGAGGACGTTCACCGAACGGCATCCGAACGTCGGCGTTCAGGTCTTCGACGGTAACCAGGACTTTGTCGTTCGCCAGGTCTTGTCCGGGTTGGCCGAATTCGGGGTCGGCGTGGACCCGGGGCCCGACCCCGATCTGACATTCGCACCGTTGCTGGCGGACCGCTTCGTCCTGGCAGTGCATAAGGACGACGCGCTGGTCGCTCGCCAGGAGATAGCTCTAGAAGAGCTACAGGCGATGCCAAAGGTTCGGCTCATGATTGGCGGACGCGACAGCGGCAACAGGCTCCTGCTGGAGGTCTTGCTCGGAAATGCTGCCCTGAAGCTGCGGTGGTTTTACGAAGTCGAACACGTCTCATGCATCCTTGAACTCCTGGAAGCGGGCATCGGCTGCGCCATCTTGCCGGCAATGGCCCTGCCGGCCCATCCCGGCTCCAATATCCGGGCAGTTCCCATCTCTGTCCCCGAGATCAAGCGGATCGTCGGCATCATTCGCCACCGGTCCTCGAGCATCTCGCCGCTGGCCAATGAGTTCCTAGATCTTGTGATGCGGCATCTTGGTGCCGAGCCCGCGCTATAAACATTGTTGCGGATCGAACCAACGACGAGGACCGGATCATGAACGCTAAATCGCCAGAACCGCCAGCCGCATCTCGTTCCCTGAAAGCTCGCTGCTGCATCGTCGGCGGCGGACCCGCGGGCATGATGCTCGGCTACCTCCTGGGGCGTGCCGGCATCGACGTCGTGGTGCTGGAGAAGCACGCGGATTTCTTCCGCGATTTTCGCGGCGACACCGTGCATCCCTCGACGCTCCAGGTGATGGACGAGCTCGGCCTGATCGACGGCTTCTTGAAGCTGCCGCATCAGCGCCTGCAGACGCTCGACGGCATGTTCGGCGGCACGCCGGTGCGCATCGCCGATCTCCGCCGGCTCGACACCAAATACCCGTTCATCGCGTTCATGCCGCAATGGGACTTTCTGAACTTCTTGCGCGAGAGCGGTCAGCGCTTTCCCTCGCTCAAGGTGATGATGAGCACGGAGGCAACCGATCTGATCCGGCGCGGCGAGGCGATCGCCGGCGTGCGCGCGACGACGCCGGAGGGCCCGATCGACATCGAGGCAGATCTGACCATCGCCTGCGACGGTCGGCATTCGACGGTGCGCCAGCGCGCTGGCCTCGCGGTCGAGGAGATCGGCGCGCCGATGGACGTGTTGTGGTTTCGTGCCGGGCGGCAGCCGAACGAAACCGAGAACGTGTTCGCGCGCGTCGAACCCGGCAAGATGATGATCACCTTCGATCGCGGCGAGTACTGGCAATGCGCCTATGTCATCGCCAAGGGGCAGTATGACGCGGTGAAGGCGAGGGGGCTGCAAGCGCTGCTGGACGACGTCGTCCGCATGGCGCCGATCCTTTCAACCGGAATCTCCGACGTAAAGAGCTGGGACGACGTCAAGCTTCTCACCGTCGCGATCAACCGCCTGAGCCGCTGGACGCGACCGGGCCTGCTCTGCATCGGCGATGCCGCGCATGCGATGTCGCCGGTCGGCGGCGTCGGCGTCAATCTCGCGGTCCAGGATGCGGTTGCGACCGCCAACCTCCTCGCCGACAAGATCCGGAACGGCTGCCCATCCGAAGCCGAACTCGACACCGTGCAGCAGCGCCGTTCGTTTCCCGTGAAGATGACGCAGGCGATGCAGGTCGTCGTACAGAACAACATCATCAGCGGTGCGCTCAAGCCCGGCAATCAACCCGTGAAGGTTCCGCTGATCGTGCGTCTCGTTACGGCGTGGCCGTGGCTCCAGAAAATGCCTGCGCGCTTAGTTGCGCTCGGCGTACGGCCCGAGCATGTGCATTCGCCGGTCGCGCGGGCATGATGTCGTGAACGGTCTGGTAGGGATAACGGCGCATTAAGTGCGCCCATCCGCGTTGCGCATGTGCAACAACGCAATCGGATTCGAAGCGCGCGAAAGCCAATCCTGCCGCTTAACGTCGTTGATTCCAATTTTAGTAAGAACTGTCTGTGAGCGTGCGCCCCATCCAAGGACAAGGGGTTGTACATGCGTTCCAAGTTGATTGCCGCCTTCACCTGCACCAGCGCGCTCGTCGCAGCCGGTAGCGTTTCCGCTGCCGATCTCGCCGCGCGGCCCTACATGAAGGCGCCGGCCTATATCGAGCCGCTGTTCAACTGGACGGGTTTCTATGTCGGCGGCCACATCGGCGGCGCCTGGACCAACGAGCAGTTCACCAACAACGGCACCGGCGCGCCTTTCGGCGATCTGATTCCGGGCGAGGGCTATCGTCAGCGCGGCTCGGGCATCATGGGCGGCGCCCAGATCGGCTATAACTGGCAGGCCAGCAACTGGGTCTTCGGCGCCGAAGGCACGATCTCCGGGCTCGACAACAAGGGCACCGTCGTGAACACCGCATTCGGTGCGGCCGACGACGTCTTCACCTGGCGCGCGAATGTTCTCGCGACGGTCGTCGGCCGCGCCGGCTACGCCGTGCAGAACAACCTCTTCTACATCAAGGGTGGCTACGCCGGCGTGAACAATCGTCTCTCGGTCACCGACACGGTCGGAGTTGCCACGGGTTCGGGCGGCCAGACCCATTGGGCCAATGGCTGGACGGTCGGCGCTGGTTGGGAATACGGCATCACGCGCAACTGGATCGTCGGCCTCGAATACAACTACGCGGCCTTCGTCAGCCAGACCTATCAGCTTGGCGGCATCTCGGGCAATTACACCTTCGACGCCAAGCCGCGTGACCTTCAGTGGGCGGTGGTGCGCGCGAGCTACAAGTTCGACTCGCCGGTCATCGCGCGCTACTGAGACTCAGTCCCTGCAACGAAGCGAAGAGCCCCGGCATCGGCCTGGGCTTTTTTGCTTTTGGCGCAACAGTTAGGGGCGAACTGTTGACCGATCGGAGCTCAACCGGAGGCTGCACCGGTATCGACGCAAGTGAAGCGGACGGCCGGTACCCGCCCTGTCCTGAAAGCTTCAGAGCTCGGCCCTGGTCGGGCTCTTTTGTGGTGCAGCAATATCTTTCCGATCAAACGTCAATCTTACTGACCTACGCGTGGTCAAAAATGTCACTTTTACCCGAATACCGCGCAGAAGCGGCGATGGAACAGTAATTTCGGATCGCTGACTCCGTGTGACGATTGGTAAATAAATCTCACCAAATTGCTTCGATTTATTTCCAGCTATTTCTTTCGGGGGGATTCGGAATGAAAAGGTCTTTGGCTTTCGCGAGCATGTTGGTGCTCGTGCTTGGGGCGAGCGGCAGCGCATCGGCAGCCGATATGGCGGTCAAGGCAGTTCCGCCGCCCGTACCGACGTGCGGTTGGTGCGGTTTTTACATCGGTGGAAACGCCGGCGGAATCTGGACCGACGATCGCGCTTTCTTTGGTGGAGACGCGGTTGCCACGCTGGCTGCCATCGCGCGCGGGCAGCTCCCCGGAGTGCTTTCAACGTCGCAGTCCGGCTTCATCGGTGGTGTGCAGGTTGGCTACAATCAGCAGTCGGGCAATTTTGTTTGGGGTATCGAGGCGGACTGGCAAGGGACCTCTCTCAACCGGACCGTGAGCTTCGCGACGGATCTTTCTCCGGCTTTCTTTCCGACGACCACGACCGCGCAGGAAAAACTGGATTTCTTGGGAACAGTTCGTGGGCGGGTCGGCTTTACAGTGTCGCCGACTGTCTTACTGTACGCAACGGGTGGCTTGGCTTACGGGGATCCGAGCTTGACGACCACCGTCACAACATTTCCTGTCGGCGGTGGCGCGGCCTGTGCGGGATTTTGCGGCGGAGCGACGACGAGCGCTTGGCGAGCCGGATGGACGGCTGGCGTGGGCGGCGAGTGGAAGTTTCTCGGACCCTGGTCGGCGAAGCTGGAATATCTTTACTATGATCTCGGGCGGCTATCTCAACAATATGGCGATAGCGCCGGGCGCTTCCCAACGACGTTCGTGACGGTGAGCGAAAGGTTCACCGGCAACATTGTCCGAGTCGGTATTAACTACGCATTCAGCGCTACGCCGGTCGTCGCCAAGTACTGAGCGCCCGACCGAAATAACAAAGTCGACAAAAAGCGCCAGCCTTGGCTGGGGTTGAGCGCACCGCCTTGCCTCTCACCCCATCACCGAGAAACCGCCATCGACGGGAATCGCGGTGCCTGTGACGAAGTCGGAAGCAGGTGATGCCAGGAACACCGCGATGCCGGCGAAGTCGTCGATGTGGCCCCAGCGGCCCGCGGGCGTGCGCGCGAGCACGCGATCGTGGAGTCCGGTGACCTGCTGTCGCGCGCCGCGCGTGAGGTCGGTGTCGATCCAGCCCGGCAGGATCGCGTTGACCTGGATGTTGTCCGCCGCCCAGGCGTTGGCGCAGGCGCGCGTGAACTGCACGATGCCGCCCTTGCTCGCCGCATAGGCCGGCGCGAAGCTCGCGCCGAAGATCGACATCATCGAGCCGATATTGATCACCTTGCCTCGGCCCGATGCCTTCAGCGCGGGATAGGCCGCCTTCGAGCACACGAAGGCGCTGGTGAGGTTGGTATCGATCACCTTGCTCCATTCCTCGAGCTCGAGCTCGTGCGGCGGCTTGCGGATGCTCATGCCGGCATTGTTGATGAGGATGTCGATGCGGCCGAGTTCTTTTGCGACACGTGCGACCATTGCCTCGACCGCGGCCTTGTCGGTGACATCGGTTGCAACCGCGATCGCCTTGATGCCGCGCTGGCGGAGATCCTCGATCGCCGCTGTCGACTTCGCCTCGTTGCGGCCGACGACGGCGATGTCGGCGCCGGCATCGGCAAGCCCGCGGGCCATGCCGAGCCCGATGCCGCCATTGCCGCCCGTGACGATCGCGACCTTGCCGCGTAGATCAAACCGGCTGGATGTCATGCTGTGATGTCCTTTTCTTGTTTGGTTTTTTTACTGGCTGCTTTCCCAGATCAGGACCAGCCCGAAGCCGGCCATGGCCGCGCCATAGCCGGCCCATTGCAGCTGGTTGACCATGAAGCTCGATCGCGGCCAGGGAAACGTGCCCGTACCCTGTCCGATCCAGATCAGGCCGAGGGCGGTCGCAAACAGGCCTGCGGTCAGCAGAAATCTGCGCATGCTTCCTCCCAATGGTTCTGGTCTGTTGCGGCTTCGACCGGCGCGATGTCTCATGCCGGTCCGCAGCGCGCGGAAACCTGCGAAGACTAGCCGTTGCCCCGGTTCGGATACAATGGCCGAGCAGGCTGGGAGGTCCATCGCGGAGGGCGGCATCGGTCGGATGCAGTGGCCTATCGTGGTGCGCGCGGGCAGGCGATGACCAACGCCGACCGGGCTGTCATCGAGGCCTGGCTGCGGCAGGCCCATCAGTCGTCGAAGGGCAGCGCGCAGCGGCTCCTCAACGAAAAAGCCCCGGACGATGCCGGGGCTTTGACGTCTCAGATCGAGATCGGATCAGTACTTGGCGACGGCCGGGCCAGCCCAGTTGAAGCGGTAGACCAGCTCGGTCGTGGCCTTCTGTTCGTAGACGCGGCTCGTCTGGGTAAAGACCGGTCCGAGGCCGCAACCCGTTGCAACTGTACAGACCGCATTGTTGGTCTTGTTGCCAAAGGACGAGAAACGAACTTCGTTCTTCCAGAACAGGCCCGGAAGCTGGCTCACAGCGTATTCCGTGCCGCCACCGAGGAAATATCCACCCCGGGTCTGGCTTCCCAACGAAATTCCCGTCCCCGCCGGCGTGAGCGAGGAGGTCGTATCAGCATAGTTCGTCGTAGCGAAATGCGCCTGGGTGTAGCCACCGTTGAAGTACGTCAAAAGACCCGGAAGCGCGACGTAACCTATGCGAGCGCCAACAGCCCATGACCAATCGTTCTTGAACGAGCCGGTAAGGTTCGAAGCATCAAGAAGAGCAATCGGTAGAGAGCTGGTGTTGACGTTGTATTGGCCGCTGATGTTCGACCAATCCGTATCCGCAAACGCGCCGATCACCCAGTTCCCCATCGGGCCAGCGAATTGATAGTCGTACCCAAGGCCGACTTTCCCAAGCCACCCCTTGAGGCCTGCGTCTTGACCCGTGCTGATGAGAGCAAAGGGCGCGGCAGTATCGTTTTCCGAGTGCTGATATTGGGCCAAGCCATAACCAAAACCGCCGGAGATCCATAGGCCGGTCCAGTTGGCGACCGGAGACACGGCAACCGGAGCCTTGGTGTAGGGCCTTGCGCCGAGGTCGGCGGCCGAAGCTGAGCCGGTCATTGCGGCCACGGCCGCGAGTGCAATCAGGTATTTCTTCATTCCAATCTCCAAGCCCTTCACGAGCGGCGTCTCGTCCCAAAGGTGCGGCCGGCGTGTTCGGCGCAGGATTAGAAGTAATTTCCGTGCGTCTTACCGTCTTGTTCTCAGGCGAAATTCGATTGGTCTGGAGCGAACTGATGGGGTCATTGCGCGACATGTGTTACCGATAGAGCACTGTTCAGTACCGCTAACGCCAATAACATCAGGCTTTTAACGACACTACGGCGCGCAAAACCGCACGTCTCGCCGTACCCAAAGTACGATGCGTCAGGTTGAATCGATTGGGTTACGAGCTCGCTCAACATCTCCCACAAGCAAGCGGGAGAGGGAGCGCTCCGAGTTCACGGACACGACTTAATTTCACTATGCCCCAGGCATTGGCGACTCGCGATCGATGCGCGCCGGCTCTTGGTCGGTGGAGAAGTGCCCCACAACGAAAAAGCCCCGGACGATGCCGGGGCTTTAACGTCTCAGATTGAGATCAGATCAGTACTTCGCGACGACCGGGCCACCCCAGTTGAAGCGGTAGACCAGCTCGCTGCGCACGCTGTGCTCGCGGAGCTTCTGCGTCTGGCTGAAACCAAGCGAAGCGCCAGTAGTATCGACGAGATCGACATTGGCGCGATCGAATTCCGAATAGCGGTATTCGGTCTTCCAGAACAGGCCGGGCAGGAAGCTCGTCAGAGCGTATTCGTCACCCGTGCCGATGAACCAGCCACTCTTGGTGAAGCCGGGCGTCGTGCCAATGGCGGAGACAGCGCCGAACGGGGTGTAGCTCGTGCCTTTCCAGTGGGCCTGCGTGTAGCCGCCGGAGACATAAGTCAGCAATTGCGGAAGAACGAGGTAGCCAACGCGAGCGCCCACCGCCCACTGCTGATCCTGCTTCTGCTGGCCGGTGAGGGCGTTGGTAAGAAAATTGTGGTCGCCGTGCACGTCCATGAAGTCATAGTCAGCGAAGGCGCCGACCACCCAGTTCGTGCCGGCGAACTGATAGTCACAGCCGCCCTGAACCGTGCCGAACCAGCCTCGCGCACCGCCGGTGACGTTATTGGTAGCCGCAGCTCCCGTGCCAGTGATGTACTCATTGTAATCGTTGTTGGTCATCGCGCCGCCGCCGCCGGCACCGAGGTAGCAGCCGGTCCAGTTGACAGCGGGAGCCACAGCCACCGGAGCCTTGGTGTAGGGCCGCGCGGCCAAATCAGCAGCCGAGGCTGCGCCCGTCATCGCCGCGACCGCCGTGAAGGCCATCACAAACTTCTTCATTTCGAATTCCACCCCTAGCTGCCCGACGCGAGCGCACCGGAAACGATTCAACTGATATGCTGCTTATAGCCGGTTCCATCCAAAATGCTGTTGCCGGGCAGGCACAGTTGCGACAGATATCCTGTCTCATCACGACGAGCCACGGACTGGAGCGTCGCCATGAGGGCGCCAGGGGCGGAGCGATCGCCCCAAAAACGAAAAAGCCCCGGGCGATGCCGGGGCTTTTGAAGTCGATATCGAATTTCAGATCAGTACCTAGGAATGACCTGGCCGCCCCAGTTGAAGCGATAGACCAGCGAGGTCATGACGGTCTGAGTAATGAGCCTGTCACTGCTGAAGAAATTGGTGGACGCGCCAGTCGCGAGAACATTTTCGAAGCGATCGGTCCGGTTATACTCGGAGACGCGATACTCGGTCTTCCAGGTGAGGTTCGGAATCCAACCGCTCTGATACTCGACACCGCCACCAAGGAACCAACCCTGGAGCGTGCGGCCCGGAATCGCGGTACCAAGGAAGGTGTTGTTGATTGGGGTGAAGAAGTTACCAGTGCCAGTCAGATGGGCTTCAGTGTAGCCGCCGGAGAAGTAGGTGAGGGTGTTCGGATTCACGAGCCAGCCGATGCGGCCGCCTACAGCCCACTGACCGTCCACCTTCTCCTGCGCGGAAAAGAAGGGGTTAACGATACTGGGGCGATCACCCCTCATCTCGGACCAATAGTAATCAGCCAAGAAGCCGATCACGAACTGACCCGTGCCGAAGAACCCGCCTCCCCCGCCGAGCCCGAACTGATAGTCGCAGCCGCCGCCACCACCGGCCAGCCAGCCCTTCCCGGACACGTTCACGTTCGCGCCAGCAACAAGGTCCGTACCGGTGACGGGGTCCCTGAAGCGGTTATTCGTTTCGTTGTCGTAGAGGCCGTAACCAACACTGCCGGCGATGTAGCAGCCGGTCCAGTTGGCAACTGGTGCAGGAGGCGGAGGCGGAGGAGCCTTGACGGCCATATCAGCAGCAAATGCCTGTCCCGTGAGCGCCGCTGTCGCGGTCAGAGTCAGCAAAAACTTCTTCATTGTAAAAATCCCCAAGGCTTGGCGGCGCGAACCACAAAATCCATCCGATGCCGCAACTATAGTCGTTTCCAGCCGAAAAGCTGTTGCTGCGCAGACACAATGTCCGAAAAACGATCAGTACTTCTACTGAATAACGGAGCAGATTGTGGCGTGTAGCTTGCTGAATTCTTCTTTTATAATAATGCGTTAACAAGAATTCCGGATTGCACGCGACTAGGCATATCGCGCCGTGCTCGTGGCGTCGGAGATCATGCTCTGGGCGTCGGAGGGTCCTCACTTGCGAACTCGGCCTTGTCCGAAATGAACGCGAAGCGGGCCTCGCCTTGGTGCCCATTAGACCGAATCGGTGGCGGTGTTGCGGTCGTCCGCAAGAGGACCTGCGGGGGCGCAACTCGAGGAATAGTCCTGACCAAGCCTACGCTTCCCCGGGGTGGGTGCATAACGCGAAAAGCCCCGGACAACGCCGGGGCTCTTCTCCTAGATTCAAACTCGAGCTAGCAGCTGGCTAGACGTCCAGCAGGTCCTCGCTGGCGAATTCGGCCTTGTCCGAGATGAAGGCAAACCGTGCCTCGGCCTTGGTGCCCATGAGTCGCTCAACCGAATCGGCTGTGGTGTCGCGATCGTCGGCAAGCAGGACCACCTTGAGCAGCGTCCGCTTGGCCGGATCCATGGTGGTTTCCTTGAGCTGCGCGGGCATCATCTCGCCGAGGCCTTTGAAGCGGTTCACCTCGACCTTGGCGTTGGCGTTGAACTCGCTCTTGAGCAGCACTTCCTTGTGGGCGTCGTCGCGGGCATAGACCGATTTGGAGCCGTGCGTCAGCTTGTAGAGCGGCGGCACCGCCAGGAAGAGGTGGCCCTCGTCGATCAGTCGCGGCATCTGCCGGTAGAAGAAGGTGATCAGCAGCGAGGCGATATGGGCGCCGTCGACGTCGGCGTCGGTCATGATGATGATGCGCTGATAGCGGAGGTCCTCTTCGCGATATTGCGCGAGCGTACCTGAGCCAATCGCCTGCACGAGATCGGCAAGCTGGGCGTTTGCCGTCAGCTTGTCCTTGCCGGCAGAGGCGACGTTGAGGATCTTGCCACGCAGCGGCAGCACGGCCTGGGTCTTGCGATCGCGCGCCTGCTTGGCGCTGCCGCCGGCCGAATCGCCTTCGACGATGAAGAGCTCGGAGCCTTCCGTTCCCGCGTCGGTGCAGTCGGCGAGCTTGCCGGGCAGGCGAAGTTTCTTGCCGGCGGTTTTGCGCGCGGTTTCCTTTTCCTGGCGGCGGCGCAGTCGCTCCTCGGCGCGATCGATCACGAAGTCGAGCAGCCTGTTGGCCTGGTTCGGATTGCCGGAGAGCCAGTGGTCGAACGGATCCTTCATCGCCTGCTCGACGATGCGCTGCGCTTCGGCGGTGGCGAGACGATCCTTGGTCTGGCCCTGGAATTCCGGCTCGCGCACGAACACCGAGAGCATCACGGCCGCGCCCACCATCACGTCTTCCGAGGTGACGGAGGCCGCGCGCTTGCCCTGGCCGACGCGCTCGGCGTGATCCTTCAGGCCGCGCAGCAGCGCGCTGCGCAAGCCGGATTCGTGCGTGCCGCCATCGGGCGTCGGCACGGTGTTGGTGTAGGAGGACAGGAAGCCGTCGGCGTCCGCGGTCCACGCCACAGCCCATTCGCAGGCACCGTGCGCGCCGTTGCGCCCCGACTTGCCGGAGAAGATGTCGGGATGCACCAACGTGTCAGCGTGGATCGCGGCGGCGAGATAATCCTTCAACCCGCCGGGGAAGTGGAACGTCGCTTCCGCCGGCACGTCCTCGACGCCCTTCAAGAGCTCGGGCGCGCAATTCCAGCGAATCTCGACGCCGCCGAACAGATAGGCCTTCGAGCGCGTCATCTTGAACAGGCGCTGCGGCTTGAACACGGCCTTGGCACCGAAGATGTCGGTGTCGGGCTTGAAACGCACGCGCGTGCCGCGCCGGTTGTTGACCTTGCCGAGATCCTCGAGCTTGCCCTTCGGATTGCCACGCTCGAACGTCATGCGATACAGCTTTTGGCTGCGCGCGACCTCGACCTCGAGGCGCGAGGAGAGGGCGTTGACGACGGAGATGCCGACGCCGTGCAGACCGCCCGAGGTCTCGTAGACCTTGGAGTCGAACTTGCCGCCCGAATGCAGCGTGCACATGATGACTTCGAGCGCCGACTTCTTCGGAAACTTCGGATGCGGGTCGATCGGGATGCCGCGGCCGTTGTCGGTGACAGTGAGAAAACCGTCCGCGCTCAGGTCGACCTCGATGAAGGTCGCGTGGCCGGCAAGCGCCTCGTCCATCGAGTTGTCGATGACCTCGGCGAAGAGGTGATGCAGCGCCTTCTCGTCGGTGCCGCCGATATACATGCCGGGACGGCGCCGGACCGGTTCCAGACCTTCCAGCACCTCGATGTCGGCTGCCGTGTAGTCGGCTTCGCCGCCGCTCGCACGCGATGCCGCTTTGGCGGGTGCGCGGGGCTTTGGCTCGTCGCCGCCGAACAGGTCGTCTTTTGCTTTGGTTTTCAATTGCTTGGACATATATCTTGATGCGTTTTGAGGGCCGCTGAGGCGGCGAATCGGTTTGGCCGACTATGCCACGGCTGGCCTGAAAAAGTGACCGTCGGACTGGTCGCAGGTGTCGTTGCGAGCCAATCCCGGCGATTTTACGCCGCCACGGCCCTTTGTTCCCGGCAATTTGACATCGGGGCCTGTGCTGAGCCGGTCTTTGTGACTTGATGTCATGCAACGCGTTGGCTTACCAGTCCTTTTCACGATCCAGGACGCGCGGTGGGGCGGGGAAGGCATTTTGGAATGGAGCAATATGCGCACGCACTGGCCGACTTCGTGCGTGTTCACCAGGTCTGGGCAGCACCGATCGTGTTCCTTCTGGCATTCGGTGAATCGCTCGCCTTTATCTCGCTTCTGATCCCGGCATGGGGCGCGCTGGTTGCGATCGGCGCCCTGATCGGGGTGAGCGGCATCAGCTTCTATCCGGTCTGGATTGCGGGTGCGATCGGCGCAGCCCTCGGCGACTGGGTCTCCTACTGGTTCGGCTTCCGCTACAAGGAGCAGGTCGCGCAGATGTGGCCGTTGTCGCGCTATCCGGAAATCCTGCCGCGCGGTGAAGCGTTCGTGCGGAGCTGGGGCGTGCCGAGCATCTTCATCGGCCGCTTCTTCGGCCCCTTGCGCGCCTCCGTGCCGCTCGCCGCCGGCATTTTCGAAATGCCGTATTGGAGCTTTCAGGCCGCCAATTTCGTCTCGGCGTTGGTCTGGGCGGCGGCGCTGCTGTTGTTCGGTGATGTGATGGCCAAGATCATGGAGTGGATCTGGCGGCTGGTGTGACAGTGTCAAACCTTGACGCCGGAACCACATGGCCTTATAGCCGCGCGCCATGATCAACGCCGCGACCATTCTGTTCGCACGTCGCCGCCGCCGCACCTTAGCGGTTTGGGCGGTCGATCGCGTTTGAGATCATCGTCTTTGCCGCTGGACCCGATCCGCGGCATCCTCTCTCCTGTCAGCGTGATCTGATCCGGCGGCCCCACAAGGAGCCCCAGCAGGAGACCAAGATGTACACACCGCCCTTTTTCAAGCAGGACCGCGCCGCGAGCCTCAAGCTTGCGGACGCGCGCGGCTTCGGCACCTTCTGCGCGTGGGACGGCACCAGGCCGATCGCGTCACAACTGCCCTTCTATGTGAGCTACGCCGCCGACGGCACGCCGCTCGCCGCCTTTCATGTTGCCCGTCACAATCCGCTGGTAAAGCTTGCGGACGGGTCCATGTCGTGGCTGCTCGCGGTCAATGGTCCGGATGCCTATGTATCGCCGGACTGGTACGTCTCGCCGGACCAGGTGCCGACCTGGCTCTACCAGTCGGTGCATCTGACCGGGCCGGTGCGGGTCTTGTCGGACGCGGAGCTCAGCGTTCAGATCGACACGCTCAGCGCCAAGTTCGAGGATTGGCTGCTGCCGAAGAAGCCCTGGACCTCCGTGAAGATGACGGCGGGACGGTTCGAGACGATGAAGAAGGCGATCGTAGGCCTGGTGATGACGGTTGAAGAGGTCGAAGGCAGCTTCAAGCTCAACCAGCACAAATCCGAGGCCGACTTTGCCGCGATTGCAAATGCGCTCGGCGATGGCGATGCCGACGCGAAAGCGATTTCACAGTTGATGCGGCAGACCCGGCCGCAGGCCTTCACTGATCAAGCCTTTGCAGATGACACGAACAAGCTCGAAAGGAGCGCCACATGAGCCTCGCTGAGACCAAACAAGCCCCTGACGTCGCCGCTGCAAACAAAAAGCCGGTCGTCTTCGTCGACGGCGGCTCCGGCACGACCGGCCTCGGCATCAACGAGCGGCTCAAGCTGCAGGGCGACGTCGCGGTGAAGACGATCGCCGACGACAAGCGCAAGGATCCGGCGGCCAAGAAGGCGCTGATGGAGGAGGTCGATCTCGTCATCCTCTGCCTGCCCGATGACGCCGCCAAGGAGACGGTCGCACTGGTCGACAGCATGGGCGCCGCGGCGCCGAAGGTGCTGGACGCCTCGACCGCGTACCGCGTCGCGCCCGACTGGGCCTACGGCTTTCCCGAGCTCACGCCCGATCAGGCCGGCAAGATCAAAGCGGCGAAAAAGGTCTCCAATCCCGGCTGCTATCCGACCGGCGCGATTGCATTGCTGCGGCCCATTGTCGATGCTGGCCTCGTACCGCAGGACTATCCCGTCACCGTCAATGCGGTGAGCGGCTATTCCGGCGGCGGCAAGTCGATGATCGCGAGCTTCGAGGACGGCAGCGCGTCATCCTTCGAGCTCTACGGCCTCGGCTTCGAGCACAAGCATCTGCCGGAGATGCAGCTCTATTCGAACCTGACGCGGCGGCCGATCTTCATCCCATCGGTCAGCAACTACCGGCAGGGCATGCTGGTCTCGGTGCCGCTCCAGCTCGACACGCTGCCGGGCAAGCCCAGTGGCGCCGATCTGCAAGCTGCACTTGCCAAGCGTTACGCCGGCTCGAAATACGTCTCTGCGATGCCGCTTCAGAACGAGGCGGCGAAGAGCGGCAAGCTCGAGCCGGAGGCGCTCAACGAGACCAACATGCTCGAGCTCTACGTCTTCGCCAGCGACAAGTACCACCAGGCAGTGCTGGTCGCCCGGCTCGACAATCTCGGCAAGGGCGCCTCGGGTGCCGCCGTCCAGAACATGCGGCTGATGCTGGGCCTGCCGGAGGAGTAAGCACAGCGCTTCCCAACTCGTCATGGCCGGGCTTGTCCCGGCCATCCACGCGCCGCTGTGATTGAGGATGGACGTGGATGCCCGGGACAAGCCCGGGCATGACGGCGGTTAGCGTGGCTTAGAGCACCTGGAAGATCGCCAGCGCCAGCACGGCCTGCGCGAGGAAGCCGACGGTGAAGGCGAGGGTGCGGAACACCGGCAATCCCAGCGAATAGACGATCAGATGCGCGACGCGGGCCCAGAAATAGACGGCGCAGGCCAGCACGGTCCATTTGCTCGAATAGTCCATCGCATTGAGGATCAGCACCAGCGGCGCGAAGATCACGAGGTTCTCGACCGCATTGTCATGCGCGAACATCAGCCGGTTCGCCCATTCGGCGTGGGGCTTGTCCCCGCGCGAGGGATTGGCCATCGTGCCCGAGAGGCCGCGGACCTGGCAGCGGTTGATGATGTAGGGGATCCAGAGGATGCCGGTCAGGATCACCGTCAAGGTCAGCCAGAACAATTCGCGCGTCATAATCCGATCCCCGCTTTATTCACTGAAGACGGAGCTTATACAAAAGCGCGAGAGATTCCGCTATGCGCGAACGCGGACGTAACTGCCGGGTGCGTCCTCGATCGGCGGCACCGCCGCGCTGCCGACGGCGCGCGCCGGGACCTCCTCGGGGTCGAGCCCGCCCAGCCATTCGCGCCAGTCCGGCCACCACGAGCCCTTGTGCTCCTCTGCGCCCTTCATCCACTGCGCGACGTTGACGTCCTTGATGTTGTCGTTGGTCCAGTACTGGTACTTGTTCGAAGCAGGCGGGTTAACGACGCCGGCGATGTGGCCCGAGCCCGACAGCACATATTTCACCGGACCGCCGAAGAACTGCGAGCCGTAGAGCACGGATTCGGCCGGCGCGATGTGGTCCTCGCGGGTGGCGAGGTTGTAGACGGGCACCTTGACCTTGGAGAGGTCGAGCAGCGTGTTGTCGAGCACCATGCTGCCGGTCGACAGCCGGTTCTCCAGGTAACAATTGCGCAAGTAATAGGAATGATTCGCCGCCGTCATGCGGGTTGCGTCCGAGTTCCAGTGCAAGAGGTCGAACGCGCTCGGCTGCTGGCCCTTCAGATAGTTGCTGACGACATAGGACCAGATCAGGTCGTTGGAACGCAGCATGTTGAAGGCCATCGCCATCTTGGAGCCTTCGAGCACGCCGGCGGTCTTCATGTCGTGCTCGAGCGCCGCGATCTGGTCCTCGTCGACGAAAACGAGCAGATCGCCGGCATGGGTGAAGTCGACCTGCGCAGCGAAGAACGTCGCCGAAGCGACGCGCTGGCGGCGCTTCTCGGCAAGCCAGGCCAGCGTGGTCGCGAGCATCGTGCCGCCGACGCAATAGCCGGCGGTGTGCACCTTCATCTCGCCGGTCGCCCGCTCGATCACGTCCATCGCCGTGAGCGGGCCTTCCTTCATGTAATCTTCCCAGCTCTTGTCGCCGAGCCGCTTGTCCGGATTGACCCAGGAGATCACGAACACCGTGATGCCCTGATCGACGCACCATTTGACGTAGGATTTTTCGGGCTTGAGATCGAGAATGTAGAATTTGTTGATCCAGGGCGGCACGATCAGGAGCGGCGTGCGCAGCACCTTCTCGGTGGTCGGCTCATACTGGATGAGCTGCATCATCTCGTTCTGGTAGATCACCTTGCCGGGCGTCGTCGCCATGTTGACGCCGAGCTCGAGATTGTCCGGATTGGACTGGCGGATCTTCAGCATGCCCTTGCCGGCTGCGATGTCCTCGGCCAGCATCTGCAGGCCCTTCGCCAGATTGTCGCCGGAGCTTGCGACCGTCTGGCGCAGCACCTCCGGATTGGTCAGCACGAAATTCGACGGCGATAGCGCGTTGGTTACCTGCTGCATGTAAAACTCCGCCTTGCGGCGGGTGTGAGGATCGAGCCCTTGCGCGTCGTTCACCAGCTCATGCGCGTGCTTGGTGGTGAGCAGATAGAGCTGCATCACGAAATCGAAGAACTGGTTCGATTTCCATTCCGGGTCGGCGAAGCGCTTGTCGCGCGGCGCGGGCGCGATCGCGGGCAGCGTGTCCTCGCCGGCCATGCGGCGGGCCGCCGAGCCCCAGAGGTCGAGATAGTCCTTGGCGAGCCGCGTCTGGAGCTCCGAGGAGCGAGTATTGTCCGACAGCCAGTATTCGGCGACCGCGGTGAAGGTCTTGACCATCTCGGTCAGTTCGGGCGGTGGCCGGTCCTGGACCTCACCAGTTTCGCGCGGCTTCAGGTAGGCGGCGAGCGCTTTGCCTCCGCTTTCCATGGCCCGCGCGACGTTCATCGCGAAGGCCTCCGCATCGAACGTCTTGTCGGAGGTGTTCGTCCCGGATTTGGGCGTGTCGGTCGTGACGGTACTCATGACGAGAACAGTAACGATTCATTGCGCGTTCGTCACCGCGAAGCTCGCACCATCTGGGGTTAATCACGCCGCGAACATGTGCTGCACTGCGACATAGTTCTTGGTTCTGTCACAATCAGGGTTCATCACGGCGCCAGGGGCCTTGGATGTGGTCGGCTCAATACCATTGAGGGCAGCAATGGTTTGAGCTGAGGCAGGCTGTTGGGGTAAGCTCCATCGGCCGTGCTGTTGGGACGAGTAGGGGATTCCCAAGTGTTGGCGTTGTGGGACCGACAAACGAGACGGCTTGCGCCGTGTGCGCTGCTCATCATTGCATTCACGCTCGGCGGCTGCTCAAGCCAGATCGCTGATTTGACACCGGCTGACACGCAGCCGCATCCGAAAGAAGCGGGCGGCTATCTGCCCGTGCATGATCTGCCGCCGGCGCGCGACGAGGCGGTGATCCCGCCGGATCAGCGCGCCAAGATCGAAGCCGAACTGGCCGCGGCGCGCGACCGGCAGGTGACGGCGGCGGCCAAGGATGCGAACGGGAAGTAATTCCGAGCCGGCTAAACCTGAGCTGGGTAACCTCGCGCCAACGTAATCGCTGGCGCGCCCGTCTCTCCGTGCTAAAAGACCTCATTCAGCCGAAAGTCAGGGTGAGGGAGTTCAGTCCCTGCCTTAGGGATCTTGCTCTAAGCATTTGATTTGGAGCGATTTTCAGGCGGGGTCCGGCATCCTCTCGATTGTCGTGTCGAGGCCGCCCGATTCTGCCCTGGCCGGTTGCTCGGAGCCTGGAACCCATGGAAGAATTTTACCGTATCCGCCGTCTGCCGCCTTACGTGTTCGAGCAGGTCAACCGGGCCAAGGCGGCCGCGCGGAACGCCGGCGCCGACATCATCGACCTCGGCATGGGCAATCCTGACCTGCCGGCCCCGCCGCACGTGCTGGAGAAGCTCAAGGAGACACTCGGCAAGCCGCGCACCGACCGCTACTCGGCCTCGCGCGGCATCCCCGGCCTGCGCAAGGCGCAGGCGGGCTATTACGCCCGTCGCTTCGGTGTGAAACTCAATCCAGACACGCAAGTCGTCGCGACGCTCGGCTCGAAGGAGGGCTTCGCCAACGTAGCGCAGGCGATCACCGCGCCGGGCGACGTCATCCTCTGTCCCAATCCGAGCTATCCGATTCACGCCTTCGGCTTTTTGATGGCGGGCGGCGTCATCCGCTCGGTGCCGTCGGAGCCGACGCCGCAGTTCTTCGAAGCGGTCGAGCGGGCGATCGTGCATTCGATCCCGAAGCCACTCGCGCTCGTCGTCTGCTATCCCTCGAACCCGACGGCCTACGTCGCGAGCCTCGACTTCTACAAGGACCTCGTCGCCTTCGCGAAGAAGCATGAGATCCTGATCCTGTCCGATCTCGCTTATGCCGAGGTCTATTTCGACGAGAGCAATCCGCCGCCCTCTGTGCTCGAGGTACCCGGCGCGATGGATGTCACCGTCGAGTTCACCTCGATGTCGAAGACCTATTCGATGGCCGGCTGGCGCATGGGCTTTGCGGTCGGCAATGAGCGCGTCATCGCAGCTCTCGCCCGCGTGAAGTCCTATCTCGATTATGGTGCGTTCACGCCGGTCCAGGTCGCCGCGACCGCGGCGCTGAACGGCCCGGACGATTGCATCAAGGAGATGCGCGACACCTATCGCAAGCGCCGCGACGCGCTGGTGGAGTCGTTCGGCCGCGCCGGCTGGGAGATCCCGCCGCCGGACGCGTCGATGTTCGCATGGGCGCCGCTGCCGGAAGCCTTCCGCAGCGTCGGCAGCATGGAGTTCGCGACCCTGATGGTCGAGAAGTCCGGCGTGGTGGTGTCGCCAGGCGTCGGCTTCGGCGAGCATGGTGAAGGATATGTCCGCATCGCCATGGTGGAAAACGAGCAACGGATCAGGCAGGCCGCGCGCGGCGTGCGCCGCTTCCTTGAAAGCGGCATCGAAACGTTGCACAACGTCGTTCCGCTCGCCAATCGGCGTTAGTTCCTTCCGGCAGGTTTTCGAAGCATTATGGTCGCACCCCTGAATGTGGGTATCGCGGGGCTCGGCACTGTGGGCGCCGAAGTTGTCCGCTTGATTGAAACCCAGGCCCGCGTGCTCGCGGGCCGCAGCGGCCGCGGCATTCGCGTCGTCGCCGTTACTGCACGCTCAAAGGCGAAGAAGCGCGATCTCGATCTGCGCGACGTCGAATGGGTCAAGGACCCGATCGCCCTCGCCACCCATTCCGGCATCGACTGCTTCGTCGAACTGATGGGCGGCTCGGGCGATCCGGCCCGTGCTGCGGTCGAGGCCGCGCTGAACGCCGGCAAGTCCGTCGTCACCGCCAACAAGGCGCTGCTCGCCAAGCACGGCATCAAGCTGGCGAAAGCCGCCGAAAAGCACGGCGGTGCGCTGAATTTCGAGGCAGCCGTCGGCGCCGCGATCCCCGTCATCAAAACGTTACGTGAAGGTCTTGCCGGAACCGGCATCAACCGCGTCTACGGGATCCTCAACGGCACCTGCAATTACATCCTGACACGGATGGAGCAGGAAGGCCTGTCGTTCGCCGAATGTCTGAAGGATGCACAGCGGCTCGGCTATGCCGAGGCCAATCCGTCCTTCGACGTCGACGGCCACGACACCGCGCAGAAGCTCGCTATCCTGGCGAGCCTCGCCTTCGGCACGAAAGTTGCTCAAAGCGCGGTGTATGTCGAAGGCATCTCCTCGATCGCTCCCGAAGATCTTCGCGCGGCCGCCGATCTCGGTTACCGCGTCAAGCTGCTCGGCGTTGCCGTGCGCACTGCCAAGGGCATCGAGCAGCGCGTGCATCCGACCATGGTTCCAAAGTCGTCCTCGATCGCACAGGTGATGGGCGTCACCAATGCGGTCACGATCGATGGCGAAGGCATTCCGCCGATCACGCTGGTCGGCCCCGGCGCGGGCGGGGCTGCGACGGCCTCTGCGGTCGTGGCCGATATCGCCGATGTGGCACGCGGGATCCGCGCCAACCCGTTCGGCCGCCCGGTCGCGCAACTGCAGGATACCAGCAAGGCGCCGATGGAGCGGCACGAGGGCGGCTACTACATCCGCCTCTTGGCGCGCGATTTTCCGGGCACTGCGGCCGCGATCGCCACGAGGCTCGCCGAGCAGAAGATTTCGATCGAATCCATCGTGCAGCGTCACCCCAATGGCGGCCCTGCGCAGACCGGAGGCAAGGCCGTCCCCGTGCCCGTCATCCTGATCACCTATGCGACCCACGAGGACGCCGTCCGCCGCGCGCTTGCCGCCGTTCAGCACGACAAGGTGATTAGCGGACGTCCGCAGGTGATCCGGATCGAGAAGAACTGACACGGTTCGAACCGAACCGTGATGTTGCGAATTGACGCGGCGGATATCCGCTGAGAACCGTTCTGAAGGAGTGAGCCAATGTCGACCCATATTGAAGTCCCCCCGCACGCCTTGCTCGAGCGCATTCTCACGCTGGAGATCGTGCGGGTGACGGAGCGGGCGGCGGTATCGTCGGCGCGGTTGCGCGGGCACGGCAACGAAAAGCAGGCCGACCAGGCCGCGGTCGACGCCATGCGGCGCGAGCTCAACAAGCTGCCGATCGAGGGCACCATCGTGATCGGCGAGGGCGAGCGTGACGAGGCGCCGATGCTCTATATCGGCGAGCAAGTCGGGATGAAGGCCGGCCCCCAGGTCGATATCGCGGTCGACCCGCTCGAGGGCACCACGCTGTGTGCCAAGAACATGCCGGGTTCGATTGCCACCATGGCGATGGCCGATGGCGGCACGCTCTTGCACGCGCCCGACGTCTACATGCAGAAGCTCGCGATCGGGCCCGGCTACGACAAGGGCGTGGTCGAACTCGATGCCTCGCCGGCCGATAACGTCCGTCGTCTCGCCAAGGCCAAGGGCGTCAAGCCGGAAGGCATCACCGTCCTCGTGCTCGATCGTCCGCGCCATGCCGACATCATCCAGGGCGTGCGCTCGACGGGCGCTGCCGTGCGCCTCATCACCGACGGCGACGTTGCCGGCGTGATCCACTGCGCCGATCCCGACAACACCGGCGTCGACATGTATCTCGGCACCGGCGGCGCGCCGGAAGGCGTGCTGGCCGCCGTGGCGCTGCGCTGCATCGGCGGGCAGATGCAGTGCCGCCTGATCCTCGACTCCGACGAGAAGCGCGAGCGCGCCGCCAAGATGGGCGTCAACGATCCCAAGATGATCTACGGCATCGAGGACATGGCGCGCGGCGATTGCCTGTTCGCCGCTACCGGCGTTACCACCGGTTCGCTGCTTTCGGGCGTCAAATTCCGCAAGGACGGTGTGATCGAGACCGAGACCGTCGTGATGCGCTCGGTCACCGGCACCGTGCGCTACATCAAGGCCGAGCACCGGCAGCTGGAGAAGTTCTACCTGGGCTGACGCGAGGCGTCATTCCGGGGCGACGGGACCGCGCATAGCGCGGCCCGGAGAACCCGGAATCTTGCGCCACAACTTCTGGATTCCGGGTTCGCGACTTCGTCGCGCCCCGGAATGACAACAAGAACAATCAGAGGAAGCGCACATGTCCGATCTCTCCGCCGTCAAAGCGCTCGTCTTCGACGTATTCGGCACCGTCGTCGATTGGCGCACAAGCCTGATTACCGACTTCATGTGGTGGGGCAAGGGCCGCGGCATCACCGCCGACTGGACCGCGCTGGTCGACGGCTGGCGCGGCCTGTATGTCGGCGCGATGGACGAGGTGCGCAAGCACCCCGAGCGCGGCTACGTCATCCTCGACGATTTGCATCGCCGCTCGCTGGAGAAGCTGGTCGCTCAGTTAGCGATCCAGGGGCTCACGGAAGCCGATCTCGATTACCTCACCAAGGGTTGGCATCGTCTGCATCCCTGGCCCGACAGCGTCGCCGGCCTCACGCGGCTGAAGACCAAATTCGTGATCTCGCCGCTCTCCAACGGCAACGTCGCGCTGCTCACCAACATGGCGAAGTTCGCGGGCCTGCCTTGGGACCTCGTCATGTCGGCCGAGCTGTTCGAGCACTACAAGCCCGATCCCGAGACCTATCTCGGCGCCGCGCGGCTCCTCGGCTTGAAGCCTGGGGAGGTGATGATGGTCGCCGCCCACAATTACGACCTGAAGGCCGCACAGAGCCACGGCTTGAAGACCGCTTTCGTCGCGCGCCCGACCGAATATGGCCCGCATCAGAAGATCGATTTCGAAGCCACCGGCAATTGGGACATCGTCGCGAAGGATTTTGGCGGGATCGCCGATCGGCTGGGGTGTTAATGCACGATCCGGAAAAGTGTGAAGCGGTTTTCCGGAAAGATCATGCGCAAACAACAACCTAAAGCGCGATGACGATTCATCCTCATCTCATCGCGCTTTAGGGCAGGGCGCTTACAGACTCTGGTGGCGCCTTTACCGTGAGCGATAAGCCAGTAGACCATGAGCAAGGCGATCCCAGAACGGTATCGGCACCTCCGGAGGTTCGCCTTCGGCGATAGTCTCGCGCTCGCCGATGAATTGCTCGACCTGGTCATCAAGGGCATCAAGACAGCAACCTGCAGCACGGAAGACGAGCCGAACACCTCGACGCCCGGTGAGCGCTGGATCGTGCTCGACGGACGTGGTGAGCCGCGCTGTGTCATCGAGACCACCGAGGTCACGTATCGGCGTTTCCATGAAGTCGACGCCGCCTTTGCCTACGATGAAGGGGAAGGCGATCGAAGTCTGGCCTATTGGGGTGGTGCCCATCGCAGCTATTTCGGCCGGCTCGGACGGTTCAGCGAGGACATGATGCTGATGTGCGAGCGCTTTCGCCTGGTCGAGGTCTTCGACGATTCCGAACATTAGCTGGCGGTTGCCTGTGACCGAACGCGTCCGCTCAGGGGCCGATTTCGGAGCCGCCGGCAACTTGGACTTCGTCACCGCCGGTTTGGTTGGCCTCACCGACAGGGTGCCGTCACGCCAGCGGAGGAACGTCGGAAGTCGGCTCTGGTTGCCGATCATGTCAGCCGTGACAAACCTTCTTGCTCGAAGGCAACTGCTGCTCAGGCAGCTCGAGAGTGGTTTGTCGGAAGTTTCACGCCAGGATGTCGAGCGTCAGCTTGAGCAAATCGATACGGCGCTGGAGTTGCTGGAGTGGTTGGCCAAAAGCAGAGATCACAACAAATCATGACATCGACGGAGGCCGCCATGCGGTTGATCCACGGCGTGGCAGACGCTGCCCTTAACCCAGTTAAAAGCGACTCGACCATTCTATGGTTATTGCACGAGGGAGTTGCCGATGCGCCTCGGAACCTTCGTCGTCGGATCGATTTAGCTCATGCGAACCCAGTGAGGCAGGTGAGACGTGAACGCAGGCGGGATGCTGGAACCAGCCGCAGACAACTCTATGAATCGCCCGGTGCTTGTGGTGGACGACGATGTCCTGGTCCGCTCAATGATCGCGGATGTCCTGCGGGGCGCGGAGTTGGCCGTCATCGAGTGCGGCGATGCGGACGAGGCCCTGGAAGTCCTGCGATCGGGGATAGTCGTGGCGCTTTTGCTGAGCGACGTCCGGATGCCGGGTTCGATGGACGGCGTTGGTTTGGCGAAAGCCGTTAGAACCACGCATCCTCATCTCAAGATCGTCCTTACGTCTTCGGAACGACCTCCGGAAGATGCTCTCTGCGATGAATTCTTCGCCAAGCCATGGGATGTCGGCCGTGTGATCACAGGGGTCAAGTCGCTGCTGAACGGCTAGGAACACTCCAGCGCGGCGCCGGTTAGCCCGAATGGACGTACGACCGGATACAAAGGCGCGGACCATCCTGCTCGCCGAAGACGACGTGCTGATGCGCATGCCACTCGCCGAGTTCCTGCGTGGATGTGGCTATCGCGTACTGGAAGCCAAATCGGCGGATGAAGCGATTTTGCTCCTCGAGGATGATACGTTCACTCCCGAAGTCGTTGTGAGCAATGTAGAGCTGGCCGGTGATGGCTTCGGTATCGCGAAGTGGATACGAAACAACGCGCCCGACCTTACGCTGATCCTGACCGGTACGCCCAAACGCGCAGCCGATGTGGCAGGGTCGCTCTGCGAGAATGGGCCGCTGCCTCCGCCCTACGATTCGCAGATATTGCATCGCCGACTGTTGCGCTTGATTGCAAGCCGGAAGTCTACCGGAGGGCTAGGAAAGCGCAACGCGCTTCAAGCGGGGATGAAGGCACGAGGCTGAATTTCTGCGCCAATGACGCGCGATGATCGCCTGCTTTCGCCGAGCTGCCCGACGTCGGACGGCTTCTTCCGACTCCAGGGCCGCCATGCAGAAACCGTCGAGAATGACCCGTCTGCGACATCAGTGCGAATATTTGCTGTGATGCACATTACACTTGGAACTTGAAGCATATGCTAGATCGTGTCGCTCGGCCTGAAGGGCTACGAATGAGACGGCGCAAGTTCCTTGCACTTTCAGTAGGCGCGGCCGCTGGCTGGCCGTTGGCTTCGTGCACGCAGCAGGCGACGGGCATGCGTCGTGTTGCATTCCTCCATCCATACTTCGAGAACGATAACGAAGTGAAGACCCGCGTCATTGCGTTTCAGCAGGGGCTCGAGGCGCTCGGATGGATCGAGAATCGAAATATTCGAACCGAGCATCGATATACCGGTGGAGATCTGGGCCGAATCCGAGCCTACGCGACGGAGTTGGTGCATTCGGAGCCGGACCTCATCGTCGGAAGCGGGACGCCAATCACCGCAGCATTGAAAGAGGCGACCAGCACCATTCCGATCGTATTCAACCTCGTCAACGATCCGGTCGGACAGGGTTTCGTGGCCAGCCTGTCGCGGCCGGGCGGCAACATCACCGGCTTCACCTTCATCGATTTCCTATTGATCGGGAAATGGATGGAGATGATCAAGGAAATTGCTCCCGGGGTCAGACATGTAGCGCTCATCTTCAATCCCGACACGACGCCTTTTTATCCGGCATTCCTGCGCGAACTCGAAGCGGCCCGCACCTCGCTCGCGCTCGAGCTCTCCGCATCTCCTGTGCGCGACGAGGCGGAGGTCGAGGCAGCCATCACGGCGCTCGCACGCGAGCCTGGCGGCGCTCTGATCGTGGCGCCGGACGCATTCGTCAACAATCATCGTCGGGCGGTCATTGCGTTGACGGAACAACGGCGACTTCCCGCGATATACGGCTTCCGGCAGTTCGCCGCGGAAGGGGCACTGATCTCCTATGGACCGAATACTGCCGACATAGTCCGACGCTCAGCCGGGTATGTCGATCGTGTCCTCAAAGGTGAAAGACCGGGTGACCTTCCGGTGCAGGCGCCGACGAAATACGAGCTGGTCATCAATCTCAAAACTGCGAAAGCGCTTGGCATTGCACCAGCTCCTGAGCTGCTGGCTCGCGCCGCCGGGGTAATCCAATAGAACGTCCTTGCTGCGGTGCGGGGGTTGTGACCCATATCGGAGTAAGAGGCCGCTAACCCTGCGCGTTGCCGAAGGCCAGCCCGTCCTCACAAGGCCGCGCCGCTCGCGAGCATTCTCGTCGGGAGTTAGTGCTTCCGTAACGGCCGAGCACGACAATAAACCTTTCATTGAAAGGTTCTGCCATGGCCGTAGAGGAGAAGGTAAAAATAAGGTGCCCGGCCTGTACGCGTGTATTCCGGGAGAAGGCCAGCCGAGTTCGGGATGGTCTTCAAATTAACTGCCACAACTGCAACAAGCTCATAACACTATCCAAGGAGACTGAAGATCCTTTCCTTCGGCGAGCATTGAAGACTGCGCGGGAAATGCGAGCCGCAGAACAGGACCAGAGAGCCGCCGAAATCTACAAGGGCACGGCTTCCGCACCGCCGCGCGAAATGCCTTAACGGGCGCGCGGCCCGACGTCGAAGCCGCGGCCTGCTTCTGGCCCTTCGCGACAGTTTGCGCGATGAATTGACATATCCGAAGTTGGAGACACACCGGAATCCACCGGCTCGGGGGGCAAACCGGTGCTTTTCGGCCCCTCGTGCTCGGGATAGCACGCACGGGATCATCTTGGACTACTACCAGTTGAGCCGGGCAATGACCGCGACGGTCGCGTAACCTGCATGGTGCGATGCTAAATGTGTGATCACGTCGACCACCCCGATATTGCCTCCACCTTCGCTCTTTGAGCCGGACTTCATAATTTCGCCACCGATACAGACATCACAATGCCCAAGTTCGCTCGGAGGCCGTGATCCTGGTCTCCGGTTGGGCCAAGCTCCTGCACGGCAGGTTGGGCGACCCAGCTCCGATTTGTTCTTTGAATACAAACTTGGGACCAGACGGCCTGTCAGCGCCGCCGCAGCTGTCTTGCTTCGGGCAGCGCGAGCACGCGAGTTCTGCGCCAAACGGAACCCAGGCGGGGGAAGGAGGACGGGGTGCAGCAGAACCTATCGGGACGGGTTCAGCGCGAACTGTCGGCCGAAATCGACCTGAGCCGGTGGGCCGGCTCGGTCGGGCTCGCAGTCTTGGTCGGTATCGTCTATTTCCTGGCGGCGCGCCTCAGCCTTGCGATGCTCACCAAACCTGAGGGTGTTGCCGTTTTCTGGCCTGCCGCAGGTGTCTCCGCCGGCGTGCTTATCGCACTCGGGCCGCGAACGCGATGGCCTGTCGTGATCGGTACCATGACTGCAACCATCGTCGCGAATCTCCTGGGTGACCGGAATTTCTGGGGCGCGGTTCTCTTCGGCGTGTGCAATGCAGGGGAAGCCGCGCTCGCAGCATGGCTCATCGGGCGCTTCTTCGGTCCGGACTTCAGATTGGACAAGGTGCGCAACGTGGTGGGGCTGCTGGCGGCAGCAATTGCGGGAACCACAGTCTCCGGGATCGGCGGGGCGATCGTCTTCAAGTTGTTTCACAGCACGACGGCGCCGCTGCTGACGACCTGGTATCAGTGGTTCGCATCGGACGCGTTGGGAATCATCACGGTTGCCCCGCTGCTGATAGAGCTTGCTCCAGCCGCGCGCAACCGGCCTCCGCTGAGCGAGCTCGTCGAAGGAATCGCGGCGGTCGCAGCGCTGGCTCTGGCGAGTGCACTTGCCATCTTTCTCCGATCGGAGCTGTTGGCGAATGTTGGGCCGGTCGCGGTGCTATTTACGCCGCTGCTGTGGCTTGCCGCCCGTTGCCGGCCGGTCTTTGCTGCGGCAGCGGCGTTCATCATCAGCCTTTCCATCGTTTGGACGACCACCTTCGGCATTGGCTATTTCGGCAATCGCGACCTCACGATGAATGAGCGCGTTCTGGCGGCACAGATCAGCATCTTACTTGTGACGATCGGCGCATCGGTCGTTGCTGCGCTGTTTGCCGAAATTCGGGACAAGAGGAAGCTGGCCGAGGCTGCTCTGCATGCCAGCGAAGCGCAACGCTATCTCATCGAGACGGAGAGGCTGGCCGCACTCGGCCGTCTCGTAGCGGGGGTTGCACATGAGCTCAACAGCCCAATCGGCATCAGCCTGACGGTGGCCTCGACGCTGGATCGCCGTTGCGCCCACTTCGCCGACCAGATTGTTTCCGGGCCGCTGCGCCGTTCGCGGCTGGCCGAATTCACTGACGGTTGTCGCGACGCCGCAAATCAGCTCGTCGCGAATCTCCAGCGCGCGGGAGAGCTGGTTCAATCATTCAAGCAAGTCGCCGCCGATCGCAGCCAAGCTGATCGGCGTTTGTTCGACCTCAAGCTTGCGACCGAGCAGATCGTTGCGAGTATACGGCCAGGCCTGCCGAAGTACCGGGACTCGCTTTCGGTGGCCATACCCTCCGACATCATCCTGGACAGTTACCCGGGCGCCTACGGGCAAGTGCTGACCAACCTCATCTTCAATGCTGTCACTCACGGCTTCGCCGATGGGCTTGGTGGATGCATGCTGATCGAGGCGCATCACCTCGGCCCGGACCAGATTGAGATCACTTTCTCGGATGACGGAGGCGGCATTCCGGAGGAGGTCCAGCGTCACGTTTTTGATCCATTCTTCACCACCAGACGGGCGCAGGGCTGCACCGGGCTCGGCCTTTACATCGTCCATAACCTTGTGACGGATCAGCTTGGCGGCAAGGTCACGCTCGTCTCTGCGCCAGGAAAAGGTACGACCATTCGTATGACGCTTCCTCTGCTTGCGCCCGGAGCAAGCAGAGCCGTCCAGACTCCGCAAACCATGGTCAATGTCGTTGCCGTCGGGCATGGTGCAGCAGAAGACACAGCGCAGTAAGTCTGCACCTGCCCAAGCCAAGTCTAGCCTTATGAGGGCAATCAGGCCCGTAGGGCAACGCCTGCCAGCACAATTGCGAAAGAGCCGAAAGAGGTAAATTCTTCACGCATGGTCGGCGGGACATTCTTTTCGAGCGAGAATTCGGTGCCGGCCATGCGAACATCTACGCAAAATATGCAGCTGAGCTTGCGGACGCATGTGTCAACGGCCTTTGACGGTACCGTCCGCGTCATGTCGATCGTAATCGCTCAAGCCGACGATGTGATCGAATGATGTCGGCTGTTGGCCCACAGTGGTCATGACGCTTCATGAGATCATAGACCAGAGCCCAGCGTTGGAGTGCCGGCAAGGCACCTATCCCGCGACGAAAGACATGAACGGGCTCAGGCCAGCTGTTCGAGCAGCGCCCTGGCGTTCCTCAAGACCGGCGTGTCGAAGCCTTCGGTGAATGAGCGATACCGCAGCACGAGGAGATCGTGAGCTTCCGTGCATTTGCCTTGGTCACGCCACAGGCAAGCGAGGCTGGTCGCAGCACGCAGCCCCAACGTCTTCGCGCGCTGGCGCTCCGCCACAGCGAGCGCTCGATGATAATTTTGCTCTGCCGCGGCCTGGTCGCCTCGCGCATTCATCATGTCGCCTCGAAGTCGATGCAACTCGGCCTCGCCGGACCGCTCTTGGGTCATCTCGATCAGTTGCGCAGCCTCGACGAGGCATTTCTGTTCCTCCTGAAGATGCCCGACCTTGGCGTGAGCTTCGGCGAGAAAGCAAAGCACGCGCGGCGTGTGCACGACAGCTCCAGCATCACGAAGCACCGAGAGCCCCTTCGCGAGCAAGGCGAGACCGTCCTGCGCCTGTCCAACTGCTGTCAATGAGCGACCATGTTGGAGGAGTCCGAGGCCCAACCAGAGCGGAAAACCGTGTTCGTTCGAGAGAGCCACCAGTTCCTGAGCGTGCCGCCGCGCGTCATGCGACAAGCCGGCGGCCCCTTCCACCGTACATACCTTGCTCAACACAAAGGCCACCGTGAACGGATGGTCGAGCGAACGGGCTTCTGACAACGCCTCGTCCACGCACGCGCGTCCCTGATCCAAGTAACCAAGAAGCGCCAACGTCGAGGCCAAGTGACCTCGGCTCGCGGCGTGCGGATCGGCCACCGCTATGGCGGCGCAAATCGCGCGAGCGGCCGGATCTCTCAAGCCGTTACACAGCTCGAGAAGGCCGCGCGCTGTCATAAACTCGCCGCGAAAGTAGCAACTGGCGCCGTGGATATAGTGACCCAGCAGCAGAGTGGCTTGATCTTTTCTCGTCTCGCCCAATTTCTCCAACTGCTCGGCAAGGGACACCGCCAGCTCGTGCTCGGCCCGAACCATATGGAAACCCCATTGGGAATAGAGCAGCGGAGCGAGACGATCCGGTCGGTCGAGCCGCTCAGCGAGCGCCCGCGCCCTGACGAGGGTATCGGCCACCGCCGGCGCCGAATATCCCCTGGCTGCCATCAGGGCCCGCCCCAAGGCAATCTGCAGGTCGAGCTCGTGCTGCACCGGCCGCGACTCCTCGGGTATGTTCGCAAGCAATTCGAGACCCTTCTGCAACTGCGCCACCGCTTCCGTCATCGCCGATCGCGCGACCGCCTGCTGGCCCGCCTTGAGCCGGTAGCCGACCGCCTTCTCGTTGAAACCGGCCTCGGTACAATGGTGGGCCATGAGTTGGGGCTGAGCAGCTACGATTTCAGGGAACTGACTCTCTAGCGTCGTCGCAACGCGAGCCTGGATCTGCTGGCGTCGACCGCGCAACATGGTGCTATAGGCTGCGTCCTGCACCAGCGCGTGCTTAAACGTGTACTCTGCATCAGGCGGGGTCCCCCGCTGGAACACCAGTTCGGCGCTTACAAGCTGCGCCAAGGCCCCGTCCACCTGTTGCTGCGGCATGGCCGCGACGGCGCTGATCAGCTCATGCGAGAACGACCGCCCAAGGGCAGCTCCGATCTGCGCCATCTCGCGCACGGGCGCCAAGCGATCGAGCCGTGCCAGGAGCGAGGCATGGAGCGAGGTAGGAATGGCAAGCCTCGGCACGGGCCCCGTCGCATCAAAGCGGTCACCGGCGTCGGCCAGCATGCCGCTCTCGATCACCGCCTTGGTCAATTCCTCGATGAACAGCGGTATGCCATCGGTCCGATCGATGATCCCTTCGGCGATCTCCTGGGGCAACGTCTTGCCGCCGGTCACCCGCATGATCATCTCGGCGCGCTGTCGATGCGGCAGCCGACTGAGACTGATCATTGTCACGTGCGAGCGCCCGATCCAGGCTGGAGCGAACTCTGGCCGGAAAGTGATGATCAGCAAGACCCGGAGGGTGGCCACGCGATCGACGATGCGGTCCAACAGGTCGAGCGAGGTAGGGTCGATCCAGTGCACATCCTCGAACACCATCAGCACGGGCCGGCGCATCGCCAGCCCCTCGAGCTGGGCCAGGAGGACCCCAAGCGTCTTCTCCTTGCGCTTCTGAGGGGTGAGGCCGAGAGGTGGATAGCTATTGCCGATCGGCACAGACAGCAGGTCCGCGATCAGCGGGACAGCCTCGCTGAGGTCGACGTTTGCCTCCGCGAGCAACTCTTCGAGCTTGTCCAACCGTTGCCGGTCCGTATCGTCGCGCCGGAATCCCGCCGCCCGCTCGAGTTGTGAGATGGTCGGAAAAAGCGCGCTGTCCTGATGGTGCGGCGAGCAGAAACGGCGCAAACGGATATGTGGATCATCGCTCAGCCGCTCCAGCGCGGTCTCTGCGAGGCGCGATTTGCCGATGCCCGGCTCACCCGATATCAGCACGACCGAGCCATCGCGGCGTTTTATCTGCTGCCAGCGGCGCATCAGTAGCTCGATCTCTTCATCGCGGCCGAGCAGTGGCGTTCTGGCTACCCGCAAGGCCTCGAACCGGCTATCGACCGCATTCGCACCGATGACTCGCCAGACCGGCACCGGGTCGCTGAAGCCTGTGATGGACACGCTTCCAAGAGCGAGATATTCGAAGAGTCCACCGACGAGGCGGCGGGTGCTGCCGTCGATGACCATCGTATCCGGCTCGGCCAACGCCTGCAGCCGCGAGGCCAGATTGGGGGTCTCACCAACCACCCCATGTTCCTGCGATGCGCCATCCCCGATGAGATCACCGACGATCACCAAGCCGGTGGCAATGCCAACTCGCACTCGCAATCTTGCCGACGGGCCGACATCGAGTCCTGCCACGGCCGCAACCAATGCTAGTCCGGCGCATACCGCTCGCTCGGCATCGTCTTCATCGGCCCGCGGATAGCCGAAATATGCGAGCACGCCGTCGCCCATGTATCTGGCAACGAACCCGCCAGATTTCTCTATTTGCTCGGCACAGCAGCGGTGGTACTTGCCAATGATTTCCCGCAAGTCCTCAGCGTCGAGCCTGGTCGAGAGCGCTGTCGAGCCAACAAGATCAGCGAACATCACTGTGAGTTGACGCCTCTCGGCCGCGGTCCAAGGAGTACGCACGAGTCTCGGTCCGGTCTCAGCGAACTCCGCAATCGCGCGCAACATCTTCTTGCGATGGCCGAGCGAGACGCCGATCTTTTCGAGGTCATAGTCGGTCAGATCGCGCAGAACGCTCGGATCAATGTCGTTTTCGGCAAAGCGCTGCGCGTATTGCCCCAGACCAAGGATGTTGAGCCAGTCCGCAATCTGCTGCATTGGCTCCCTCGACTGTCTGATTGACGGCCAGCCGGATTTTGGACTACGGCAAAGTAACGTTATCCCGATCCTTTCCGCAAAGCATACTTTAGTTCGCGGCGTTCGGCGGCCGAAGGCCTCGATCTTTGCCAAAATGGTGCAACAGTACAGGCGCTCGCTACCAAGCCGCGAGTGGCACGATGAGAGCAACTCGATTGCCGTATGCGCCCGATTTCGGCGGCAGGGAGCGTTGCGGCTTCCAATTGAGGCTGGTTCATATGCAGGCGACAACAAACTGTACGGCGTCTGTTGTTGGCCCCAAGCCGAACAGCGCTTAAGCCGTTGCGATGTCGCCGGTCGGCGGTAAACCGGGCGCTGGGGTCGCTTGCCGCGAATGCCGCTTATGACCCGAAGCGATCCTTCGAGGCACCTCACATCCCCACGGTAAAGTGCTAAGCTCTATTTTCCCTCAGGCGTGACCCTTGCAGGGAGGGATGCATGCGACGGCGGGAGTTCATCGCAGGCACTGCGGCACTGCTCGTTTCACCACGGCGTTCACTCGCGCAGGGGACGCCTCGCCGGGTCGGCTATCTTGATAGCGCGCCCCTGTACTTGCCAAATTTCAAGGTGTGGCAGGACAGCATGCGCGATCATGGCTGGATCGAAGGGAAGAACCTGATCATTGATTATCGATCCGCCGAGAATCATGCCGAGCGCCTGGCGCCGCTAGCGAACGAGCTTGTCGCCCTCAAGCCCGATGTGCTCTTTGGCGGGGGCACGCAAGTAGCTTTAGCCCTGAAATCGGCAACGGCTACCATTCCGATTGTAACCACGGCTGCCGATCCCGTGGGGTTCGGCCTCGTTCAAAGCCTATCGCATCCAGGCGGCAACGTAACGGGTCCTGCGTCCTTCGTCCCGGGACAGATCGTTGCCAAAACGATAGAAGAACTGCGGCAAATGGTTCCTACTGCCTCGAAAATTGCGATCTTGGTCAATCCGGACAACCCAATTCACAGGTTGCAGGTAGCCGAGGAGATACCCCAAGTTGCCCAGAAACTAGGCGTCGCTCTGCCGATTGTGGAGGCGACCACGGCCGAGGAACTTGACATCGCCTTTGCCTCGGCCGCAGCCCAGCAGCCCGATGGCATAGTTGTCTTGAGCGATCCTTTGATGATTAACAACGTCACACGAGTTACCGCGCTGGCGGCGAAGCATCGTCTGCCCGCGATTTACCTATCCCGACTATTCGCCACCAATGGCGGATTGGTTTCATACGGCCCCGATTTAGCCGATTTACTCCGCCGTGCAGGCGACTACGTCGATAAGATCCTCAAAGGCACCAAGCCTTCCGATCTGCCGGTCGAGCAGCCGACCAAGTACGAACTGGTGATCAACCTCAAGACTGCAAAGGCGCTTGGCCTCACCGTACCGCCCTCGTTCCTCGCCCTTGCAGACGACGTGATCGAATGAAGATGCAGTTTGCTGCGGCGCATGAGTCCGAAAACGGCCCATCGCGATATTTGCTGCGGTTGCCCGAAGGCGGTCGGTATCGGAGCAGAGCGGACATCGCGGAACGATCTATGGGGACGTGTCCTGGTGGCCGCGTGTACGCAAGCAGCTCAGCGACGATGGCCGATTGCGAGGCCGAGCTTCAATGCCTTTTGGCGTAGCGAGCCTTCCGTTCGCTTCATCTGCTTTGCTATCTTCGCAACAGGTGTCTTTGCCTTTGAGTGGGCGCGAAGTTGCTTGACGTCGGCTGCGGTGTATTCGCGGCGAACCATGCTTTTCTTGGCTTTCTTGGCCATTACGACTTCCTGTTTTTGGGTTGGGTGCTTCCTAGCACGAAGAGCCAAATTGACAATGCGTTTTCGGCCATGTCACGCGCGATGAGCGTAGCGTCATTTTGTACGCGCCATCAGCTAGGTTGGTAGATCGTTTGCCAAGCGGCGATGGAAGCGAACACACGGGCCGCTGCTATGTATCCGACGAGTTTCAGTGGATGTTTGTCGCCGTTCTTCGGCACCCACTGCGACTTTGATACGACCCAAGACGAGTGCGGAAGTCGTCTTTCGACGAATTCAAACTTTAACGGTGTGTACTCTGTCACGGCGCGTATGAGGTCCGCAGCGGAGTCTTCGAAGAGACGGTGAAGACTGCTAAAGAATGGACTCTGTTCGGCGCTGCGCTATCGGCAACACGTTCGCTCACAGTTCGGCCGCGAGCTGGGCCACCAGTTCGCGCAACCACGCGTGAGCCGGATCGTGATCGTAGGACGCATGCCACAGCAATGACACCGTGACGTCTCCCAATTCTACCGGAGGCGGGCTCAGGCTAAGCCCGAGTTCGGCGGCGAACAGGCGAGCCAGTCGCGCGCCCATGGTGACGATGACGGGTGCGCGCGCCACCAGGGTTGGGACCGCGAGGAAACGCGGCGTGGTCAGGGCCACGGAGCGGCGCAAGCCGAGCTTTTCCAGCGCCTCGTCCACGATACCGTGCACGCTGCGCCCTGGCCGGAGACTGGTCAGCACATGTGGAAGCCGCACGTAGTCCTCAAGTGAGATCGGCGGCGTGATGCCTGTCTTCTGGGCATTGAACATGCACAGAAAGGTCTCGGTGTACAGCTTGCGCCGCTTGTGGTGGAATTGCCCCTGCTGGAACGCGTCGTAACCGATGGCGAGGTCCATCTCATCGGCATCGAGGTCATCAAATAGACGGGACGCGTCGAAATTGTAAAGCCGGAGGTGAATGCCGGGTGCGACCTCGCGCATGCGCGCGAGCAGGGCGGGCATGATCAGGATTTCCAGACTGTCCGGCAGGCCGAACCTGAACGTTCGTACCGCTGTCGCCGGATCGAACACCTGGTCGCGCGCCACCAGCGCCTCGACCTGCGCCAGCATAGTCTGCACTGGCTCCAGCAACGTCACCGCGCGGGGCGTGAGGCGCATGCCGTCGGCCCCGCGTGTGAGAAGTTCGTCACCGAATAGTTCCCGCAGGCGCGCGAGGTTGTGACTCATCGCGGACTGGCCGATGCCGACACGGGCCGCAGCCCGCGTGACGCTCCGATCGGTAAGAAGCGCACCGAGATGAACGAGCAAATTCAAGTCGATACGACCAAGATTGATGGTATCGATACCCATTATCGATCCTATCTGTTTGATCGATGATCATAGCCTGACCATCTCCTGCGGCAAGGGAGCTGACGGGCGACCAGCCCGCCTCCCAAACCAACGGAGGGTCCTATGTCGATCCGCAACCTGCTTCTCGCAGCAACCTTCATTCTAGTCTCAGTGGGAGCCGCGCAGGCCAACGGCCTTCGTCCGATCCAGGGGCAGAGCATCAATCTCGGGGACGTCTCTGGCGTCGCCTACTACACCGTCGAGCCTGACGGATTCCGCGTCGTCACGACGCTCGCGCAGGGTGAAGCAGGGACGCCGATCCGCTTCGTCTCTCTGCTGACGCCCGGCCAACGCGTCGTTCTCTCGACGGCGCAGCAGCCAGGCGCGATCGAGATCAGCAGGGACGGCGACAGCCTGTCCGTTCGCAAGGCAAAGGCGATCTCCAACTGAGTCCCGCAGTCGGCGCCTTTGTCTGGGCGCCGACGCGCAGTTGAGACCCGGAAGGTATCGCCGCGCGTGACTTCAGTGAAGCGATCAGTCTGACGACGAACTCCATCAAGCGAATTCAGGTGCTGCCATGTCCACGATCCGCCTCTATCGAAACACCACCTTGACGCCCGAGCAATATGTCGCCGCGCTCACCGACTTCGGACCAGGTCGTTCCAAGTTGTTTGGCAATAGCACCGACGAATATCTGAAGGTGCGCCGTTTCAGTCCACCGGAGGCCGACGTGACGGAAGGCTCGCGCGGCATCTGGGAGCACCTGCATTATGACTGGTCCGACCCTGATCACGTCATCCTGACGACGATCGACTCGAACGTGTGGGGAGGCGCCTCGGGCCACACGTACACCTTCACGCGCCGGCCAAACGGTACGACGGATATCGACGTGGTCATCGTCCGCGAGGGCAAGAACTTCAAAGGCTGGATACTCGGCCTTGTGCTCGGGACCATCGGCCGAAGCGTTCTCGAAACGGCGTTCGAAAACTCTGTCAAAGCAATCGAGGCCCGGAATGCAGCCGCGCCTCGTCGCGGGCGGATTGCCGCCTAACGCGAGGGCCGCCCCCGGGGCCCGGTTCAAAACTCCGAGGTATATTGCACCGAGATCAATGTCCTCATTGTACCGATCCAATAATCGGAGCATATTGCGCGCGCAGAGCAAAGTGCACCGGACGTGTTCAACGACAACGGAGCGACCAAAATGAACCTGAGTTATCTCGATGTGTTTCTGGCATTCCTCGGACTGACCTTTGGATTGCCCTCAGCACTGCCCCACTTGTTTTTCCAAAGCAAAAACGCGCCACGCAGAAAGATCTCATAGAGAAAATTAGCGGTGTGCAGTTGCGCGCCCCGCCACGTCGGCCCAACTTAGCCATGCACCAATCTTCATCATTCCTGGCCCGGCATTCTGCCCTCGTCTTTGCAATGAGGACGTTCGCAGCGGCGATGCTGGCGTTCTCGATCGCGCTGTATCTGGGATGCCGCGTCCTTATTGGGCGATGGCCTCCGCCTTCATCACGTCCAATCAGCTGACCGGAGCGGCGTGGTCAAAGGCGGTCTACCGCATGCTGGGGACGCTGATTGGCGCGGCCGGCACGATCGTGCTGGTCCCCAACCTCGTGAACGCACCCGAGCTCCTCAGCCTCGCCATCTCGTTATGGGTCGGTGTTTTTCTATATCTCGCGCTGCTCGACGGCACGCCGCGCAGCTACGTTTTCATGCTCTCGGGCTACACCGTGGCGCTTCTCGGTTTTCCCGTGCTGTCGTCGCCCGAGCTCACCTTCGACATCGTATCCGCCCGCGTTCAGGAAATCATGCTCGGCATTTTCTGTGCGAGCGTTGTTGCTATGCTTGTGCTGCCGCGGAGCGTCGCCGCTGCGATCGTCGCACAGGCGGACGCCTGGCTCGCCGGGGTACGTCAGCTCGGCGTGGACGCCCTGACCGGCAGTGGCAGCGACCAGTCGCGCAATGACGATCGCGTACGGCTTGCCGCTGCGGCTTCCGAGATCGATCAGCTTTGCCGACATCTCGGCTATGAGACCGTCACATCCGCGAACACCGCGCACGGTCTCCAGCGCCTGCGGCAGCACATGCTGGCACTGGTTCCGCTGCTTGCATCGATCGAGGACCAGAGGATCGCGCTCGGCGCTCACCCGTTGTCCGCGGAGCACGTTGCCGAGATCAGTACAAGAACCGCGCGCTGGCTCGCCGATGGCGGCAAGAATGGTCAGGAAGCCGACGGCTTGCGTGTCGCCCTCGGCGAAATGCAGCCGCAACTCGGCATGGATGTCGCATGGAGCGAGATCGTCATCGCCGGCTTTGTCACCCGGATTCGTCATCTCGTCGACATCGTGCAGGATTGCAACGCCTTGCGCGAGGCGATCGCCGATGGCCGCGACACGGAGACGCTTCGGCTTGCCTTCACGCCCGACGCGGTCGGCCCCGGCGAGCTCCATCGCGACCATGGGCTTGCGCTCTGGACTGCAGCGGGAACGGCGCTGTCGATTCTGGCTTGCTGCGCGTTCTGGATCGCAACCGGCTGGACTGACGGCGCATCCGCGCCGGTGTTTGCTGCCGTCGTCGGCTCCTTGTTCGCAGGTGTGGATGATCCGCTTCCGGCATTTCGGAAGCTCTATCCGGTGTTCCTCGCCGTCATTGCGGTGAACGGAATCTACACCTTTGGCGTGTTGCCGCGGATCACGACGCTCGAGATGGTGATCGTGGCACTGATGCCGACATTCGTATTGTTCGCCTGGATATCCGCGCGACCCGCAACCGCTCGCATAGGCACCCTGTTCATCGTCTTCACATCGGTTCAATTGGCGCTGGAGTCGTCCTACGCCGGCGATTTCGCCAGCTACGCCAACTCCAGCGTGGCGCTGATGGTCGGCGTTGCGCTGACCGGCGTCGTCTCCAGCATCGTTCGTATGTTCGGCTCCGAGTGGATTGCCAACCGCCTGCTCCGGAGCAACTGGACGACGCTGGCCGCGGTGGCCGAGGGCAGGGGACATCAGGATCGCACCGCCATTGCCAGCCTGATGCAGCATCGACTGGCTCTGCTTGCCTTGCGCATGGCCACGGTCTCTGCTGAGGCCAGGAGCGACGCTGCCAATCTCCGCCAGCTGCGAACCGCCCTGAATGTGCTTCATCTGCGCAAGATGAGCCTTGGCCTTGCACGGCCGGCAATGGCCGTGATCCACGAGCTGCTCGCCCTTCTCGGTTCAGCTTGCCGGGCCCACACCGAGGGACGCCTTCCGGTCGAGCTTCTCGGGCGGCTCGACAACACCATCGCATTGACTGTCCAGGAGCCGGCGAGCGAGAGCCGCAATGAGGCGCTTTATAGCCTCGCCGGAATGCGCGCCGGCCTGTTCCCCGGAGCCGTGCCTTACCTACCGCATGACCCGCATCAAGGGAGAGTTGCCGCATGAGATACGAACTTGATTTGTTCGGCGTGATCGTCCCAAGCCTGCTGCTGTGGTGCGTCGTCGGCTACGTGCTCGCGCGCATCGTGAGCAAGGTCATGACGCGGGCCGGACTCTATCGCTTCGTCTGGCACGGCGCACTATTCGAGTTTTCGCTCTACGTCTGTCTGGTTGCTGGTCTCGTCTTCATTTCCAAGGATGTTGTGTCATGAAAGCCGCTCTGAATCTGTTGCGTCGCTTCTCGCTTACCGCGATCATGGCTCTGGTCGCCCTTTGGGCCGGCTACAAGCTGTGGGACTACTATCTGCAAGAGCCCTGGACGCGCGATGGTCACGTCCGCGCCGATGTGGTCCCGGTTGCTCCTGATGTCTCGGGCTTCGTCACCGACGTGCTCGTCAGGGACAATCAGCAGGTCCAGCGGGGGGCGGTGCTGTTCCGGATTGACCGCGCGCGGTACGACATCGCGCTGAAGCAGGCCGAGGCGGTGCTGCTCGGCAAGCGCGCCACGCTCGAGGAGGCTAACGCCGACCTCAAGCGCTACAGCGCGCTGACGCTCGACGAGACGGTCTCCAAGCAGAGGATCGATCAGGTCGTCGCGACCCAGGGCTCAGCCCAGGCCGCCTATGACGAGGCGGTCGCGGATCTCAGTCTCGCCAAGCTCAACCTCGAGCGCAGCGAGGTGCGCGCCTCCGTCAATGGCGTCGTCACCAACGTGGAGCTGCGGCCAGGGACCTATGTCACCTCCGGCAAGGGCGTGATGGCGTTGCTCGATTCCGACACGCTGCGCGTCGAGGGCTATTTCGAGGAGACCAAGCTACCGCGTATTCATCGTGGTGATGCCGTCAACGTTCGGCTGCTGGGCAGCGACCACTTGCTGCGCGGAAGAGTAGATGGCATTGCGGCCGGTATTGAAGACCGCGACCGCAGCGAAGGCGCAACCTTGCTTGCCAACGTCAATCCGACATTCAACTGGGTCCGGCTGGCCCAGCGTGTCCCGGTCAGGATCGCGCTCGACCGCGCGGAGCGAAGCGAACTCGTGGCCGGGGCGACGGCAACCGTCGAGGTGCTGGGATCCGCGCTGGCAGGCGAACCTGACGGCAATCAGGCGCCAGGCCGCACTCCGCAGCGGCTTGCCTGCCGGGCGGTGCACGTGGCGATGGGCTCCTCATCATGGTGTGATTGACGCCGAGGCCGCGAGAGGCCCCTTCCGGAATGGTCCGTAGCCAAGGTTGCACCAAGATCAATGCTGCTATTGTACCGAGGCATAGTTCGGAGCAGCATCGCGGCGTCAACTTGCTTACGGCGCCACCTTTGGAATGGAGTTTCCGGTTATATTGCGTGAGAGCAGAACGAGCTATTTCAACGGGCCGACGACCGCGCCGTCAGCCGCAATTCCAGATCGGTCCGATCGGTGTCCGCGTCCAGCACGGGCCAAAGCTGCCGTTGTTGTAGCGGCCGTCATAAAAACCCGGCCGGCCGAAATAGTGCCAATTGCCGTCAAATCCGTAATAGCTGGGGACCGGGTCAATGTACCATGGCCGTCGGCTATTGCGCGCCATGCGCCGCGCGGCGGCTTTCTGGGCATAGAGTGGAAGGCTATTGCTCGGCGGCTGATGATAGCCCGGCAGGAAGCCGTAGCCATGCCAGACTGGCGCCGGCCGCTTGTGACTTGGCGCAGCTGGCGCGACGACCGGCAGGAGTGACAGAACGATGGCAATCGACAGACACACGAGGCGCGACATCAGCAGACCATAGGCAGTCGGTTACGGGGAGGCGATTCAAATTGGAGTGCAAAGCTCTTCGTAGCCCAACCCGAGCCGCGCCATGACCGACTATTGCCCCTGATTTGCCCGACGTGTCAACGGTTTTTCCGAAATGCGCGGACCTCGGCCGTTAACCCCGGCTACTTTGCATGGGGTTGTTTTCGCCGTTTTTGCTTTAGGGCTACGAACCGGCCCGTCCTCGCGCCGTTTTGGACCCGCCTCAAGCCCCGCAGATGATCACGCCGTACCAGCCCAAGCCTCGGTAGGTCTCGTAGCCGGGCGTGGCGTGGAAGGCGACGAGCGCGCCGGTGCGGTCGTGATAGAAGCCCGAGCGCTGGCCGTTCATCGAGAGCGAGACGCGCTCCGACAAGATGCCCTGACCGTCGGACGCGGCGATGACGCGCAAGTTCGAGTCGACCAGCAGAACGCGCGCCTTGTCGCCGTCGCCGACGCGCACGCCCTGCACGATGGCGCGAGCCTGCGACTCCCAGTCGAAATGGATGGCGAGCACGCCGATCGGCGCGCCGTTGGCCGCGCCGCCTGCGCGCACGCTCGCGCAATAGGTCGCAACCTGCGCATTGCCGAGCAGCGCCTGGTTCTCGACATCGCCTGCGACGTAATCATCGCCGGAACGCAAGGTGCGCGCCTCACGAAACCATTTTGTGTTGGCGACGTTCTGGCCAACCACGCGAAAGCGGTCGGCGCGGCCGTTGGCGATGACGTTGCCGTCGAGGTCGCAGAGCCAGAGATCGAGATAGACGGTGTAGGCGCCGAGGATGACGCCGAGGCGCTGCGAGGCGTGCGAAACTGTCGCCGCGCTCGGCGAGGCGGCGCAGTCGACTACAGCGGAGTCGGTCGCCCACCAGCGTACGTCGCAGGTGCGTTCATAGAGGTTGCGGTCGATCAGTTCGATGGCATTGAGCGACAGATCCACCATGCGCTCGCCGCGCGAGCGCTGGCTCATTCGCTCGATCGAGGAGACGAGATCGCCGGTGCGTTTTGTCAGCTGCGTCTCGAGCTCGCGTGCGATGGTCTCGACCTGCTGGCCGACGCCGCGCACCTCCTGCGCCACGACCGCGAAGCCCGCGCCTTGCGCGCCGGCGCGAGAGCTCTCGATCAGCGCATTCAGCGCCAGCATCTTCATCTGGTTGGTGATCTGCTGGATCGACCTGGTCTTGTCGACCGCGATCTGGTTGACCTCAGCCGTCAGCCGGTTGATCAGCGCGGAGATGTCGGAATTGTCGTCTGCGGCTTCAGGATTGGTTCCGGTGGAACGCGACTTGGTCTTCAGGGCCGGCGCAGCAGACATCGAGGGGATTTCCTTGCAATGAAGTCTGACCTGCAATGACCCGGGACCAGAAATACAGATCGAATACGGGCCTTTTTCGAAGATTCCGCCTAACGCACACTTAATTTGCTGCCTGCGCGGCTGCTCAAATGATAGTCAGATTGCGAACGGATTCGGCAATCCACCGCTTTGTTCGGCCCGGACATTGCAAATGCCTCTACTTTCCCGGCGGAATCCAGGCGCCCGAGGCCACGGGCATGATCTGCACCCATCGAAGCCCCCGAATCATGATGCCTCCCGCCACTGCCTTGCCCGTCGAGTTGCCCCAGGCGTTCCTTGGCGTCGCACGCTCGCTCACCGACAAGCTCTGGCGTGACCGGCTGGACGCGCGCGGAGCGGCGAGGGCGCTCGCCATCGTCCAGCGCCACCAACTGCCGGAGCTTTTGGCGCGGGTGCTGGCTGGGCGCGACGTCGACATCGATGCGGTCAGCGACTTCCTCGATCCGACCATCCGCAAACTGCTGCCGGACCCGTTCACGGTGACGGAGATGGAAGCCGCCGCCAAGCGCATCGCGGAGGCAGCGGTGCGGGGCGAGAAGGTCGCAATCTTCGGCGACTACGACGTCGACGGCGCGACTTCGGCCGCGCTGCTCGCCTGGCATCTGCGCCATTGCGGGCTCGATCCGCTTATCCACATTCCCGACCGGATTTTCGAAGGCTATGGCCCCAACGTCGAGGCGGTTCGCGGGCTGGCGGCGAAGGGGGCCACGCTGCTCGTCACCGTCGATTGCGGCACCACCAGCATTGAACCACTCGCGGAAGCGAAACGGCTCGGCATGTCCGTTGTCGTGATCGATCATCATCAGGCCGGCACGGAGTTGCCGGAGGTTGATGCGCTGGTCAATCCGAACCGGCTCGACGATCTCTCCGGCCTTGGCCACCTCGCGGCCGTTGGCCTCGTGCTGGTGAGCCTCGTTGCCATCAATCGCGAGCTGCGCCAGCGTGGCTTCTGGACGTCCGAGATGCCCGAGCCCGATCTCTTGGGCATGCTGCATCACGTCGCGCTCGGCACGGTGGCCGATGTGGCGCCGCTCATTGGCCTCAACCGCGCCTTCGTCGCCAAGGGGTTGATCGCGATGCGGCGGCGCGACCATGTCGGCCATACCGCGCTGATGGACATCGCGCGGCTCAACGGCCCGCCGGAGGCCTGGCATCTCGGCTTCATGCTGGGGCCGCGCATCAATGCTGGCGGCCGCATCGGCCGCGCCGATCTCGGCGTGCGGCTGCTGCTCGAAGGCGACAGCGTCGAGGCCGCGCGGATCGCGGCTGAGCTCGACCGCCTCAACAGCGAGCGCCGCATCATCGAGCAGGCTGCGGAAGCCGAGGCCGAAGCCGAGGCGCTGGCCTCGATCGGGCTCGAGGACAAGCTGGGCGTGATCGTCACGGCCTCCGAAGGCTGGCATCCCGGCGTGGTCGGCCTCGTCGCCTCCCGCCTGAAGGAAAAGTTTTCGCGGCCCGCGTTTGCCATCGCGCTCGAGCCCGGCGGGATCGGCACCGGCTCGGGCCGCTCGATCGCCGGCGTCGATCTGGGCAAGGCGGTACGGCAGGCGGTTGCCGGCGGCATCTTGCTGAAGGGCGGCGGGCACGCAATGGCCGCCGGCGTCACGCTGCGCAAGGAAAAGCTGGCCGAATTCCGCGCCTATCTCGAAAGCGCGCTCGCGCACGACGTTGCCGAAGCGCGCCACGTCAACGAGCTCTTCATCGACGGCGCGGTGTCTGCGCGCGCGGTGACGCCGGAGCTCGCCAACACGCTCAATCGCGCCGGGCCCTTCGGTAGCGGCAATTCGGAGCCGATGCTGGCGTTGCCGGCGCATCAGCTCGTCTATGCCGACGAGGTCGGACAGGCGCATTTGCGGCTGCGTTTCAAGTCGGGCGATGGCGCGGTCGTCAACGGCATCGCGTTCCGCTCGATCGGCCAGAAGCTCGGCAATGCGCTTCTCGCCAATCGCGGCCAGCAACTGCATGTCGCGGGCGCGCTGTCACTCGACCGCTACCAGGGTGCCGAGCGCGTGCAACTTCGCGTCATCGACGTCGCATTGCCTGACCAGGGGCCGCAAACCATCCGATAAACGTAAACCAACAACAAAAAAAGGGAGCGCAAATGACAGGACAGGTAGAGGGAAAGGTCGCGCTGGTGACCGGCGGCGCATCGGGCATCGGCGAAGCCGTCGCCGAATTGCTGGCGAAAGAGGGCGCAACCGTCATCGCAACCGACGTCGATGATCTCCGTGGCCCCGAGGTGGTGGCGCGGATCACCAAAGCCGGCGGCAAGGCGATCTTCCTGGAGCAAGACGTCACCAGCGAGGAGCGCTGGGTGGAGATCGCAGCCGAGATCGCAGAACGCCATGGCCGGCTCGACGTGCTGGTCGCCAACGCCGGCATCGGCATCGCCGTGCCCTCGATCGTCGATATGACGCTCGCCGACTGGCGCAAGCAGAATGCGGTCAACCTCGACGGCGTGTTTCTCTCGGTCAAGCACTGCCTGCCGTTGATGCGCAAAGTTGGCGGCGGCTCGATCATCATGATGTCCTCGCTCGCGGGTCTGCGCGGTGCGCCGGGGCTGTCGGCCTATTCGGCCACCAAGGGCGGCGTGCGGCTGTTCGCAAAATCGATCGCGATGGAATGTGCCGGCGCCGGTGACGGAATCCGCGTCAACTCCGTGCATCCCGGCATCATCGACACGCCGATCTGGGGCAAGATCCCGACGGGTGCTGCCGGCAACCAGGGCAACGCGCCGATCGATCCCGAGGAGCGCGCGAAGCTGGCAACTCCACTCGGCCGCGCCGGGCAGGCTGCGGAGATCGCCAGCGGAGTGCTCTATCTCGCCTCCGACGCCTCGCACTACGTCACCGGCACGGAGCTTGTCATCGACGGCGGCATGAACGCCGGAAGTGCGCCGCGGCGGGCGTGAGGCGCTTCCGTGAAGTAACAGGCGGCAGCCAAAGTCTCACCCCTCATTCCGGGGCATCGCGAAGCGGTGAGCCGAAATCCATAACCACCATCGTGACTATAGATTCCGGGCTCGCGCTTACGCGCGCCCCGGAATGACGAGTGTTGTTGGGGCGCAGACCTACCCACCCTGCCGCAGCTTCGCCAGCACCTTCAGCCCGCCATAACCGTCCGCGGGCGTGATGCCGGCCCTTTGCTGAAAATCCTTGATCGCTTTCATCGTGTCGTTGCCGACGCGGCCGTCGGTGCCGCCGGTGTCGAAGCCGGCTTTCGTCAAACGTGTCTGCATCTCCTGCACCTCGGCGAGCGTCAGCGCGCGCTCGGAGCCGGGAAAAGGCTGTATGAAGGGCGGCGCGCCGAGGCAGCGGTCGCCGAGATGGCAGATCGCCAGCGCATAGTTCATCGATGGATTGTAGCTCTTCACCGAGTAGAAGTTCGGTCCCAAGAGGAAGGTCGGCCCGCCCGCGACCGGCGTCCATATCTGCGCCGAACCATTGATTTGCGGTAACGGCTGGCCGTCGGCGCGCGTCACGCCGGCAGCTTGCCAGGCCGCATACGTTCGACCGCCGCTCATGTTGCCGGGCGCACGTACCTCATAACCCCAATGCTCGCCTCGGTGCCACTTGCCGCGGTTGACGAGATATTTTGCCGTCGAGCCCAGCGCATCGTCGGGCTTGCCGAATGGCGAGACCTTGCCGTCGCCGTCATAATCGATGCCGACATTGAGCCAGACTTCCGGCATCCACTGCGAATGCCCCATCGCGCCGGCCCAGGAGCCTTGCATCTCTTCCGGCGTGCTCCAGCCCTTGTCGACGATGCGTAGCGCGTTGATCAGCTCGGTTTCCCAATAGGCCTTTCGACGCGGCTCGTTCCAAGCGAGCGCGGCAAGCGAGGGAAATACCGGCTTCATGTGGTTCTGCTGCACCAGCGGATCGCCATAGGCGGATTCCACGCCCCACAGTGCGAGCAAGGTGCCGCGCTCGACGCCGAAATCGCGCTCGATGCGCGCGAACAGCGCGTCGTTGTCCTTCAGCGCGATCTTACCGTTGATGATGCGCCAGTCGGAGACGCGGCGGTTGATGTACTGCCAGACCTGCTCGTTGAACTCCGGCTGGTTGCGGATCTCCTTGAACACGCTCATGTCCGGCTCGACGCGCGCCATCGCGCGCTGCCAGGTGGTGGCCGAAATGCCCTTGGTCATCGCACGTGCACGAAAACTCTCGCGCCATTCCCCGAAGCCGGGCGGGGTGGCCGAGAGGGCAGGCGAGGCAATGAGGGTGGCTGCGCCGAGCAGGGATTGCAGCGCGGTGCGGCGGGTCGGATGGGGTGAGGAATCAGGCGGGTTCATGCGGACAGTTTAGCTGGAAGCAGGCGCTCTCGTTGGTGAAACCTGAAGCGGGAGGCACGACTTTCGGCCCATCGGTTTACGGAACTTTCGCATGTCATCCCGCAAAATGGCGGCCATGCAGGAGCTGTTCGACCTCATCCGCGCCAACCCCTGGCCCTTTGCCGCCGGGTTGATCGTCGTCATCGTGGCAATTCTGGCGGAACATTACGGACGTGGCGGCGATGGCACCGAATTCCCTGACATTTCCTGGGACGATTAGGCCGGGTCCTTCCTAGCCCTCCTGCAACTCCGTTGCGATCCGCGCCAGCCAGCGCCGGACGGTGGTCTCCGCCTTCGCGTCGAGTCCTGCGGCCAAACGCTGCTCAAGGGCGAGGACACGCTCCCGGCACGTCTTCAGAAGTATCTTGCCGCGCGCCGTCAGCGTCCATTGCAGGATGCGGCCGTGCACGGGATGTGGCGTCTTGCCGATCGCGCCGTCGCGCTCGAGATTGCCGATGATCACGCCGACGGTCTGCGGCGTCAAAAATGTCAGGCGGGCGACCTCCGCGCCAGAGAGGCCGGGATATGCCTTCAGCATGGTCAGTACCGCAAATTGCGGCGGCGTGACGCCGAGATCGGCGAGGCGCCGCTTCTCGAGTTGATCAAGCTGCGCGCCTCCCAGATCAATGGCTGCGCCTTCTGTGTGCAGCATCACATCCTGCTGTCCGAGCGGCTCGACATGCCCGCCGACAAGCTCAATCTGGTTGCGGTGTGGCGCGAGGCGCCGATATTCTCGGCGCGCGAACGGGCCGCGCTCGCCTGGACCGAGGCGCTGACCTTGTTGCCGGAGGGGGTCAGCGACGACGTCTATGCCGAGGCGAGCCGCGAATTCTCCGAAAAGGAACTGATGTACCTGACCTCGGCGGTCGCCTCGATCAACGTCTGGAACCGCTTTGGGATCGCCTATCGCTGGACGCCGCCGCAGCGGCCGTCCGTGGCGCACGCCAAGGCGTCATGACTCTTTCGCTCTCGGGAGGACACAGGATGTCGTCAACAATACCAGCCATCTCCGCCATGCCCTGGCAGTTTCAATCACGCCCGCTGTCACTCGCAATCGTCGCGGGTCTCGCCTGTGCGCTGGCCCTTGGAAAGGCGCTGCCGGTGACCATGGACACCGTCTCCGGCACGCTGGCGCCGCTCTGCGCCAACGCAGCGGAAGGATCGCCGCTCGACAAGGTCGAGCCGATCGGCTCCTACGCCCTGCCGAACGTACCGGGCAAGCGCGTCACCATCGTGCGCGTGACTTACGGCCCGGGCGGCTTCTCGCGGCCGCACCGGCACGCGGGCTCCGTCACCGCCTATATCACCAAGGGCGAGATCCGCTCCCAACTCGGCGGTGGCCCGGTCGAAACCTTCACGGTCGGGCAGTCCTTCTTCGAACCGCCGGGCTCGACGCATCTGGTGTCGGCGAATGCGAGCAACACGGAGCCGGCGGAACTGATCGCCGTGTTCGTGGCGGATGAAGGAGCCCAGCTGACGACGTTCATAAACTAGCGCGGTCAGGCTGGACGATGGCGCCGGAAGGCTTGCCGCGTTATTTCGACGTCTTTCCGGCGCCCGACACCATCGACTTCCAGTCGATCGCGGAGGCATGATCGGAATGGAGCATGCGCTCGAAATTGCGTTTGGCTTGGCCCATGTCGTGATCGATGGAGGCATCCTTCAGCATGGCGGCGGCCTCGCGGTGGGCGCAAAGGAGAAACACGGCGCTTGCGAGCACAGCCAATTTCGATGGTTTGTTGTGCATGGTCGGCACTATCCGTTCGGTGCAAGAGTGCGCGCGCGGCGCATGGCAGAATAGGGGCTGATGGCGCGGTCCGAAACCACGGACAGGGTCAGAAGATCGTGAACCAAGGCAGTTCTGGATTTAACCAGCGTGCCTTGACCTCCTTCGCCGCCGGCGGGATATCGCGTCACGGATGCCGTAGCCTGCGGCCATTCCCGCGCTGAAAATGCTGACGATGATGAAGATTGCGAACATCTCAACTCAAAAGCATTTTGCGTGCCATCGACGTTCCCTTGATCAGGAGGCTCAACGAGCGGCGCGCGCTATGCGAATGATGCCGAAACTTGGGCCAACGCTGGCTGGGATGGTGCAGGAATCGTGCGGGCTATTGATGCTGGTTCCGTCGCGCTCGCAGCGACGGTGCCGAGGCCGAGCAGACGCCGTCTGTGGGCGGCCGCGCTCGCCTCAATTCTCTTCGCTGCTTGAGCCTTCGCGCTGGTCCGGCTTGACCGTATCTTCGGGCAGCGCGTGCGCAAGCGGCTGTGGCGCGCCGGCAACCTCCGGGCCGATCTCGTGGCCGCGGCCGCGGATCAGGCGCTCATAGGCGGAGATGAGGGTGACGTAGGGATTGACCCAGATCCAGCCGTCGCGGGTGAACACCTGGACGTCGAAATGCAGGTGAAGAGAGGTGCCGCCAGGATGGTCGAGATAGTTGGAGATCACGCCGATCTTCTCGCCCTCGCTGACGGTGTGGCCGTTGACGAGACCGTCGACGTTCATCGCGGACGGGTTCATGTGCATGTAGCGGAAGCGGATGTGCTCGGTGCGGCTATTGACCTGGAGCGTCGCCGCCTGGTCCTTCGGCCCGCGGATCACGGTCGCATCGCGCACGGCGACGACGCTCTGCTGCTTGGGGTCGCAGCGTTCGCCGGCGTCAGTATTCGCCGGGCAATCTGCGGCGCGGATGTCCTCGCCCTGGTGGCCATAGCCGCCCGGGCACTGCCAAACCTGGAAGCTGCGGGACTCGCAAAAATTATCGCGCCAGGGATAGGTGGTCGACCCATCCGCCTTGTCGCGCTTGCCGTAGGATTGCGAGCGGACGTAGGCCGGCGCCTTCGCGAGTGGAAAGCGAATCTGCGCATAGGCCATGACGTCGGGATGGCCCGCCTGCTTGCGGTAGCCGGTGTTGGGAATGATGTCGCCGCTCGGCCGGTAGCCGAAATCCGCCGCCCGCCCCAAGGGCCGATCGACCATTTCGGAGGCGATGTCCGTCAGCGGACGGATGCGCTGCCCACCCGCCACATGCAGCGCTTTCAGGAAACGCTCGGCAACCGGATAAGCCTCTTTGCACGCGAGGCGCCGCGGTTTTGCGACGCTGTCGAGGCACTGGATCGACACGACATAGGCCGCGCCGAAGCGGCTGAAGGCGTAGCGGACGAAGCCTTCGCGAATAAAGCGGCGCAGATCGGGATATTGGCCGGACAGCGACTTGACCGGCTCGCCCTTGCCACCGGCGGGATCGGCAAGATCGTAGATCAGCGCGGAGCCGGTGATCTGGATCTCCACCGGCTTTGCGAACACCCGCTGCGGCAGGCCGTCGCCGGCACCCGGCTCAAGCGAGAAAACCGCGTCGTAGCCCGAAGGGCCAGCATCGAACAGGTCGGCCGGGCTGAAGTCGGACTGGTAGCGGGCAAGCGCAAGGTTCGCCGCTGCGCCGCTGCGCTGAGCATCGAGATAGGCGGCGGCATCGAAGGGCAGGAGCACCGGAACGGAGCTGCGCGCGATACCTGGGAAGAATTGCGAGGAAACCCCGTTGAGCTGCACCAGCGCCGGCTGCGCGCGGGGATCGAAGCGGCCAACCGAACGGCGCTGTGTGAACACGAAGTCGCCGGCGATTGCCGGATGCGCGTTGATTTCGCTGCGGAGCTGGTCGAGCGCTACGCGCCAGTCGACGCGCAGGGCTGTAAGCGAGGGGGTGCGGAATTCGTCCGCGGACAGCGGCGCAGAGCCGGCGACCAGAAGCGTAAGCGACTGCAAAAGGGACGAGACGAAGCGGAACCTGTGCCTGCCCACTGTTGTCTCGTCCCCCGGCGCCCTTGCCTGTTCCGACCGCTCGGTCGCTTTGCCTAGTCCTTGGCGCGCTCGGCGTAAGAACCGTCTTCCGTCATCACCACGACGCGGGTGCCAACCGAGATGTGGGGCGGCACAGTGGTGCGGACGCCGTTGGAGAGCACTGCAGGCTTATAGGAAGAGGAGGCCGTCTGGCCCTTGGTCACGGGCTCGGTCTCGACCACTTCCAGCGTCACGCGCTGCGGCAGCGCGATCGACACCGGGTTGGCGTCGTGCATGGACAGCTTGACCGTCATGCTCTCCTGGAGATAGGCGGCCGAGTTGCCGATGATGTCCTTGGAAACCTGGACCTGGTCATAGGTTTCCGGGTTCATGAAGTGGTAACCGTCACCATCCTCGTAGAGGAAGGTGTAGTTGCGCTCCTCGATCGTGACCTTCTCGACCTGGTCGGTGGTCTTGTACCGCTCGGAGATCTTTACCCCGTCGCTGATTCGGCGCATTTCGATCTGGCTGACCGGGGTGCCCTTGCCGGGATGGATGTTCTCCGCGGTCACGACGACGTAGAGCTTGCCGTCTTGCTCGATCACGTTGCCTTTGCGAATAGAACTGGCGATGACTCTCAAAGCTGTATTTCCTGCTTGCTTAGCCCGGCACCGGCCAGGGCATGGTCAAATTGATGGGGGACTGGGGGCCTTGACTCGGACCTCGGCGCCCGTTTCGGGCCGCAACATACTGATTTTGCCGTTGGATGCCAGCGTTTTGCTGTCCCCCGGGATGGTCCGGTAATGGTTGGGGACAAGCTCACCAGCCCGTTCTGGGCCCCCAACCGGCACATCGACCGGCGACCGTTCCTCCAGGCAAGGGGGGCGATCACGGCCGCCGTCCGGGCCTTCTTCGCCGAGCAGGGCTTTGTCGAGGTCGAAACATCGGTTTTGCAGGTCTCGCCGGGCAATGAGACCCATTTGCACGCGCCCCGGACCGGGATCATGCGCCCCGACGGCAGCCGGGTGACGCGGTATTTACGGACTTCGCCGGAATTCGCCTGCAAGAAGCTGCTCGCGGCCGGGGAGTCCCGGATTTTCGAGCTGGCGCGGGTGTTTCGCGACCGGGAGCGGGGCGATCTGCATCTGCCCGAGTTCACCATGCTGGAATGGTACCGTGCAGGCGCTCCCTATGACGCCATCATGGCCGACTGCATCGTGGTGATCGCAACTGCCGCGCGGGCGACTGGGATCGGCCAGTTCTCGTTCCGGGGCCGGACCGCCGACCCCTTTGCGGAGCCTGAGCTGCTGACGGTTGCCTATGCTTTCGAGCAGTTTGCAGGGATCGATCTGCTGTCGACCATTTCGCGCGACGAGGGCGACCGCGATGCGCTCGCCGCTGCCGCCGGGACGAAGGTGCGGGTGACGGAGGACGACACCTGGTCGGACATCTTCAGCAAGGTGCTGGTCGAGCACGTCGAGCCGCATCTGGGACAGGGGCGTTTGACCATTCTGTTCGAATACCCATCTTTCGAGGCGGCGCTAGCGCGTGCGAAGGCGGACGATCCGCGGGTGGCCGAACGGTTCGAGGTCTATGCCTGCGGGGTGGAGCTTGCCAACGGCTTTGGGGAATTGACCGATGCCGTGGAGCAGCGCCGGCGCTTTCAACTGTCGATGGCGGAGAAGCAGCGGCGCTATGGCGAGGCCTATCCGTTGGATGAGGATTTTCTCGCCGCCGTGGGCCAAATGCCGGAAGCGAGTGGCGTGGCGCTCGGCTTCGACCGGCTGGTGATGCTGGCGAGCGGTGCATTGCGGATTGATCAGGTGGTATGGACGCCGCCTCAAGGTGAGACATGACGAAGACCAATCTCGCACGAACCTTGCGCGAGCCGGCCGAGCTCGTAGAGCTGGGCCTCGCGCCGGCGTCCGAGCTCGCCGCGCTAGAGCGCGTCGCCTCGCGTTATGCGGTCGCGATCACGCCCGAACTCGCCGGTCTCATCGACAGCTCCGATTCGGATGATCCCATCGCCCGGCAATTCGTTCCGAATGCTGCGGAACTCGAGGTGCGGCCGGGTGAAGATGCCGACCCGATCGGCGATCACGCCTGGTCGCCGGTCGCCGGCATCGTGCATCGTTATCCCGATCGGGTGCTGTTCAAGCTCGTGCATGTCTGCGCGGTCTATTGCCGCTTCTGCTTCCGCCGGGAGATGGTCGGCCCGGGCAAGGAGAACGCGCTGTCGGAGAGCGCCTATAGCGCAGCGATCGCATATATCCGCGCACACAGCGAGATCTGGGAGGTGATCCTCACCGGCGGCGATCCCCTGATGCTGTCGCCGCGGCGGTTGGGCGAGATCATGGCTGATCTCGGCGGGATCGATCACGTCAAGGTCATCCGCCTGCACACCCGCGTACCGGTGGCCGATCCCGACCGCGTCAGCGAGGAGATGGTTGCCGCATTGAGGGTGAGAGGTGCCACGACCTGGGTCGCGCTGCACGCGAACCACGCCCGCGAGCTTACGGACAAGGCGCGTTCCGTCTGCGCCCGCCTCGTTGATGCCGGCATTCCCATGGTCAGCCAGTCCGTGTTGCTGCGCGGCGTCAACGACAACGTCGCCGCTCTGTCGGATTTGATGCGTGCTTTCGTGGAATGCCGGATCAAGCCCTACTACCTGCATCACGGCGATCTCGCACCGGGCACGTCGCATCTGCGCACCACGCTCGCGGAGGGGCAGGAATTAATGCGCACACTGCGCGGCCGGGTGTCGGGACTGTGCCAGCCGGAGTACGTGCTCGATCTTCCCGGCGGCGCCGGTAAATCGCCGGTTGGCCCGAATTACGTGTTGGCGACGCAAAATACCGCACCCACCAAAGGTGATGCGGCGTCGGAAACGCGCTATCGTATCGTTGACTATTGCGGCGACGTTCATCTCTATCCGCCTGAGAGCTGAGCGGACAAGACGAGGGTGCGCCGGCTTTTCGGAGTGGAGGAGCAGAATGAGAAAAATTGTCGTGGCACTGTCGCTGCTGGCCTTGTTCGGCGGCACGGCCATCGCGCAGACCGGGAGCAAGGGATCATCATCGGGACAGTCGGCTACGTCCGGCTCGGTGCCAGAGGCGCCCATTGGGCACCGTCAGCCGCGCGCGTCCGATGTGCCCAATGAAAAGAATATCAGTGATCCCAATGATCCCCTGAGTAAGGAAAACCAGGCGCTCGACAAGAAGATCAAGAGCATCTGCCGCGGCTGCTAGCCGCGTAGCGTGCGGGCAGGGCGCGACAGCTCGCCCCGCCCGCAAGGGCCCGCCTAGGCAGAGCGCTCGTGAATGCCCGCGCGCTGTGCGTTCCGCCGGATCTCGACCGCGTCGGCGAGCTGCCCGAGCACCGTCGCCGTCGTCGTCCAGTCGATGCAGCCATCGGTGATGCTCTGGCCGTAAGTGAGCGGCTTGCCCGGCACCACATCCTGGCGGCCGGCGACGAGGTTGCTCTCGATCATCACGCCCATGATGCGGCTCTCGCCGCCGGCGATCTGGCCGGCGATGTCAGCGGTGACGATCGGCTGGTTCTCCGGCTTCTTGCTCGAATTGGCGTGGCTCGAATCCACCATCAGGCGCGGCCCGACGCCGGACTTGGCGAGCTCGTTGCAGGCCGCCGCCACGCTCGCGGCGTCGTAGTTCGGCTTGCTCCCGCCACGCAGGATGATGTGGCAGTCCTCGTTGCCCGCGGTCGATGCGATCGCCGAGCGGCCGCGCTTGGTCACCGCCATGAAATGGTGCGGATGGGCGGCCGACTTCACCGCGTCCGCAGCGATGCGCACGTTGCCGTCGGTCCCATTCTTGAAGCCGACCGGGCAGGACAGCCCCGACGCCAGCTCGCGATGGATCTGGCTTTCAGTCGTGCGCGCGCCGATCGCGGCCCAGGACACGAGATCGGCAATATATTGCGGCGTCGTCATGTCGAGAAACTCGGCGCCGGCGGGCAAGCCGAGATTGTTGACGGCCGACAGCACGTTGCGCGCAAGCCGCAGGCCCTTGTTGATGTCGAAGCTGCCATCGAGGTCGGGGTCGTTGATCAGACCCTTCCAGCCGACGGTGGTGCGCGGCTTCTCGAAATAAACCCGCATCACGATCTCGAGCTGGTCGGCCAGATCCTCACGCAGGTGTGCGAGCTTCTCGGCGTAGTCGATCGCGGCCTCGGGATCGTGCACGGAGCAGGGGCCGACGACGACCAGAAGGCGATCGTCCTGGCCGCCCAGGATGGCGTGGATCGCGTTGCGCGCCGCCATCACCACGCGGGTTGCCGTGAGCGTGCGCGGGATCTCCCGCATCACCTCTTCCGGCGTGCTCAGCTCTTTCAATTCGCGGATACGAAGATCGTCGGTCGTGCTCAGCACGGCGGGCTCCTGTTGTGAGAGAACCTGCCGGCCAATAAAAAAGCCGCCAGGTCTGGCGGCTGTTCGGATGTCTTGCTGCAATGTGTCAGATTGAGCGCGATCCTCCCGCCGCCAGCGAGCTGTCGTAGCTAAAGTACCAAAAATAGCTGGTGGCGAAGGTGATCATGGCGGGCTCTATAGCGCAGCATTTGGGGCTTGTCACCCCCCCAACAAGGGGGTGAGCCACCGCGCCGATCATGTGTTGCTGTTGCGCGCCGCAAGCGAGATGCCGATCAGCGTGGCGCCGCCGAACAGGAGGTTAATCCCGACGAGGATACCGATCGCCCATTCCGCCGAGCTCGGCAGGCCCGTGATGACCAGGAAAGAGATCACGATGTCGACGAGCCCGGAGATCACGAGCCACGACCAGCGGCCGGTCAGCTCGCGGCGATGCTCCAGCGCGTACATGATGGTGGCGACGCCCTCGGCGAGGAAATAGGCGCCGAGTACGATCGTCAGCGTCAGCACGGCCTGCATCGGCCGCGCCAAAAGGACCATGCCGGCGAGCACGGCGAGCGCCGCGGAGATCAGCGACCACCAGAAGCCCGGCATGTTGCGCGCCCAGAATGTCGCGACCAGCCCGCCGATGCCGCTGATCAGGAACATCCAACCGAGGAAGATCGTGATCGCGAGGCTTGCGAGCGGCGGCAGGATCAGCGCGGTGATGCCGAGAATGACGAGCAGGATGCCTTCGAACAGGAACGCTTTCCAATGCGCCTTGACTGCTCGGCTCATGGCGGACTGCAATCGGGCAAATTGCTCGGGCGGCGTCATGGAGGCCTCCAGGCCGCAAGGACCAGATGCGGCTCACTCTAGTATGTGCGTTCCGCGGTGACCACCCGCCTCAGGGCGCGGATGAAAACCCTTCGGCACTGGTGCGGATGCGGTTGCGGCCGAGAACGTAGATCGCCGTTGTGACAACCAGTAGAGCGATACCGAGCAGGATCGAGGTCAGACCGATCGGGATCAGCACCAGCGTCACGTTGTGATCGGGATTGACGAGCCAGTGATGGATCGAGGTCAGCACGAAGGCAAGGCCGACAAAGCCGACGCCGCCGCCGATCACCAGCAGCGCCCACATGCGCCGAAGCTGGCTCAGGCGTTCGCGCGCGATCTCGGTGCGCGGTGCGTGGTGGCGCGCGACGCGGCGCACCAGGCGGATGGCGAAGGCGATCGAGCTGAAGCCGATCAAGAGGCTCGCCGCGCCGAACCACATCCGCACATTCGGATCGAGGTCGGGCATTCGCTGCAAGGTCAGCAGCGGAAAATCGAAACTCGCATGCAGCGCGAGCGGGCCCATCAGCATCAGGACGCGGCTCGAGAAGCGCGCCCAGTCGCGATGGTGACG
>NZ_JBBIAR010000061.1:0-55846 GCF_054185165.1 Bradyrhizobium sp. UFLA05-109
AAAGCGCGTTCGCGATGCCCTCTACATGGCCGCTCTCAACGCGGTTCGCCGGGCCGACCTCTTCAAGGCCTTCTACTGTTGCCGTCGCCGTCCATCGCGGTCTCGCCGTGCTTGGCGGCGTAGACCACCATGAAGCCGACGCCGGGCTCGATGTTGGAAAAACCCTTGTCGACCAGCTTGAGCGCCAGCGTGTGCTGCATGGGTCGGCGCGAAGGGATTGTCGCGACAGGCATCGAGGATCACGAGCCGCAGCTTGTGCGCGCCACCGACCGCCGCGATCACCTGCTCCAGCGCCACGGCTTCGGTCTCCGCGTCCTTGTCGACCGCGAGCCTTGCATCGACCGGCACGAGATAGTTGACGCCGCCGATCTCGAAGCCATGGCCGGCATAGTAGACCACGGCCCAATCGGCTTTCTCCGCATCCGCCGCGAAGGTGCGCAGCGTCTCGAAGAACTGGTTCCGGGAAAGATCAGTCGAGATCGTGACGGTTTGGAAACCGACGTCGCGCAGCGCGCTGGCGATCAGCTTGGCGTCACGCGGCGGATTGGAGAGCGCATGAACGTTGCGGTAGGCGCCGTTGCCGATCACCAGCGCCACACGGCGCAGCGTCGAACGCGTCGTCGAAGGCGTCTTCGGTTCGAGCACGGCCAGTCGGCCCCGCGCGCCGGTGCGCGCCATCGCGACGTCGATCTCGTCGAACGGGGTGAGCGCGAAGGCGGCGGCGCGGTAGTCGGCGCGCGCCTGCGCGAGATCCTGCTTGCGCTCGAACACCTGGCCGCGGCCGGCATGGGCGCGGACGTTGTTCGGATTCATCTCGAGGATTGCGTTGTAGTCCTTGAGTGCGGAGTCGAGGTCGCCCTTGGCGAGGTAGGTGTCGGCGCGGTTGGCGAGCGCGTACTGGTTCTTCGGCTGCTTCTCCAGCATGCTGTTGCAATCGGCGAGCGCCTCGTCGAAGTGCCGCATAGCGGCAAAGGTCACGCAGCGATGGTTGGGAATTTGCAGCGCATTCGGATCGATCTTCTGCGCGTCGGCAAAGTCGGCGAGCGCGCCGTCATAATTCTTCATGAAAGTCCGCGTCCGCGCGCGGTTGGTGTGACCGACCAGCAGATTGGGCGTGTATTTGATCGCGAGATTGAAATCGTCGAGCGCGCTCTGGAGTGCGCCCTTGCGCAAGTACAGCGTGCCGCGGTCGTTATAGGCGGCGCCATAGTTGGGGCGCTTCTGGAGAGCGAGGTTGTAGTCGGCCATCGCGAGATCGTCCTGGCCCTTGCGCTGGTGGGCTTGGGCCTGGCCGTCGAGCGCGACCATGTTGTCGGGATCGGCGTCGCGCGCCGCGGCAAAGGCTTCGAGGGCGTGGTCGAAGTCGCGCCTGTTCAGAAGCGTGAAGCCCCGCACGGTCAGCGCGACGGCCTTGTCCTTCCCGGTCACGCGATCCGAGCCGAGCAGGTTTTCGCACGCCGCGAACCGCGTCGGCAGGTCAAGCCTGCGCTCGCGGCAGGTCTCGAGATCATCGCCAAGCCGAGGGTCGGCCAGGACGGCCGGCGCAGATGACAGCAGGATGAGAAGGATCAGGGAAACGACGCGCAACATTTTCGTCGAACAAGCTCCACCGCCACTCATTCTATTCCTATGTCGGGCATCAAAGGGAGGGGTTCATCCCGGCCCAACTCTCCCGTTCCGGCGACGCTAAAGCGCGATGAAATTAGGATGAATCGTCATCGCGCTTTAGGTTGTTGTTTGAGCATGATCTTTTCGGAGAACCGCTCCACACTTTTCCGGATCATGCTCTAGCAATGCCTTCTTCACGGGCTCGTGTCTGGTCGCGCGTAACACCCGCGCCCGTCCGCCCGTATCTAGGGCAAGCCCGAATGCCGGGCCGGGCAGGCTGTTCGCCCGGCCTCAACCACCCTAGACTGTCGCACCGACCGAACGAGGATCCGCCATGAGCCGACCCGCCTTCCATTCCCTCCCCCTCCTCGCCGCCACCGCCGCGCTGGCGCTGGCCTTCGCCGCGCCCTCGCGGGCCGCGGAAGATGCGGTGGTGATCCCCGCTCCCGCCGTCGACGCTGCACCTGCAAGCGGTATCCAGACCGCGGTCGTCGCCGGCGGCTGCTTCTGGGGCGTGCAGGGCGTGTTCCAGCACACCGCCGGTGTCGTCAACGCGGTCTCCGGCTATGCCGGCGGCACCAAGGCGACGGCCGATTATCACACGGTCTCGTCGGGCACGACGGGCCACGCGGAATCGGTCGAGATCAAATACGATCCGAAGAAGATCTCCTACGGCAAGATCCTGCAGATCTTCTTCTCGGTCGTCCACGATCCGACCCAGCTCAACCGCCAGGGGCCCGACACCGGCACGCAATATCGCTCGGCGATCTTCACCACGTCCGACGAGCAGAAGAAGATCGCGGACGGTTATATCGCGCAGCTCAACGCCGCCAAGGTCTTCAGCAAGCCGATCGTGACCAAGGTCGGCGCGCTGGAGGCGTTCTATCCGGCGGAAGGCTATCACCAGGATTATCTGACCCTGCACCCGAACCAGCCTTACATCGCCTGGAACGACATCCCGAAGGTCGAGAACCTGAAAAAGCTGTTCGCGGATGACTATATCGAGAAGCCGACGCTGGTCAGCGCCAGCAAGGCCACCAACTGATTGCGAAACCATTAGCTGAACGGGAGATCCATGCCCGACACCAAAACACCCGCGAACGAAACCAAGGTCACCAAGAGCGAGGAGCAGTGGCGGCGCGAGCTCACGCCGATGCAGTATGCGGTCCTTCGCGAAAAGGCGACCGAACGTCCCTTCTCGGGCGAGTACGAGCACGACCATCGCGCCGGCACTTACGTCTGCGCCGGCTGCGGCAACGTGCTGTTCGAGTCGGATGCCAAGTTCGATTCCGGCTGCGGCTGGCCGAGCTTCACCCAGCCGGCGGTCGAGAGCCATATCGACGAGGAGACGGACCAGAGCCACGGCATGATCCGCACCGAAGTGCTGTGCTCCAAATGCAGCGGCCATCTCGGCCACGTCTTCCCAGACGGCCCGGGACCGACGGGGCTGCGCTATTGCATCAATTCGGCGGCGCTGAAGCTCAAGCCGAGATAATGGCAAGAGCCGGGTTCCGGCGTGGAACCCGGCGGCCGGATGTGCTTTTCTCTTCTGACGGTGCGGCCGGAGGGCGCATTCCGGCGCACCGTCAGGGAGGACGCCATGACCCTCGGAACCATCCTGATCATCCTCGTGATCATCTATCTCCTGGGCGGCATGTCCGGTCGGTTCGGCGGCTATGGCTACGGCATGGGCCATTCCGGCATGGGGATTGGCGGCGTAGTCCTGGTGGTGCTGATCGTGTTATTGCTTCTGGGCAAGCTGTAAACCAATCAAACCATTGAATTAATTAAACTTATTTGCTTTGCGGAGCTGCCATGCGCGGATTCATCATCTGCGTTCGCAGGGGTCGCATTTCTGTCAAATCGGCCTATATTAGGGGGCGAAGAATGACATGGCCGCCCGGTTGCGGCCCTCGCTCAAAAACCCCACACGCGCCTGAAACCGAAGAAGATCACGAGGTCTTTGACCATGCGTCCACTGCGTCCGTTCAACTTCAATACCTCCGCCGAGCTTTTCCCCGCCGCGATCCGCAAGAAGAAGCGTGCGGGCTTCACCTATCGGCGGTTTGGCACCGCGGCCGAAGCCGTGCGCTTCGCGATCGAGGAATTGCCGACGGACTCGCTGAACGGCGCGTACCTGCAGGTCGAGGAAGCCCGCTTCGACCAGAACGGCATCCGCTCGCTCTATGAGAGCGAGGCGTTTCCGCTGCCGCGCCGCCGCAAGCCGGCCGCGAACACCGACGCCGACGCGGCGTAAGCTTTACTCATCCTCCGATGCGCAATGAGCGCGGTAGCCGAAAGGTTACCGCGCTTTTCGCATCTAAAGCGCGATGAGATCAGGATGAATCGTCATCGCGCTTTAGGTTGTTGTTTGAGCATGATCTTTTCGGAAAACCGCTTCACACTTTTCCGGATCATGCTCTAGCGCGGCTGCTTGTCCAGCCAGCGGCGCAACAGGCGGACGTTGCGCATATTGGCGCGGAACATGACGTCGAAGGCATCGCCTGCGAACGGCACCATGCCGACCACGCCGTCGACCGCGACATTGCCCAGCATCCGCGCCGTGACGTACCAGGGCGCGCCGAGCGCGCGGGCCTCGCGCACCAGCCACAATGAGATTGCAGTGGTGATGATGTCGCCGACGACGGGGATCAGGCCGATCAGGCCGTCGATGCCGTAGCGGATATTGGTGCCGGGCATGATGAAGGCGACGTCGAGCAGCTTTGCGATCGCCTCGAACCGCGCCAGCCGCTGCTCGCGCGTCAGCTTGCCAAAAGGATTGGCGCTGCCGAACTCGAAACCGAATTCGCGAAAGCCCTCTTCGAGCGTCTCGGGACGGATCTCGCGGCCGTCCTGATCGATGATCGGCCCGCGTGCCTCATCACCCGAGAAGGCCGCGCGGGAGGTCCTCCCCGAGCGGGGACGGCGCGTTGCAAGAATATCGTCGTCAGACATCGTCATTCGTTGAGCGTCATCGCTTGAGGCAAACGCGCATGCACCGCTTCGGTTGCTGCGCCGCGCCCAAACGCCGCCCCTGCCCTCAGGTCGGCGCCGGAGCCGGTTGCGGCTCCTCGACATATTTATGTACGAGCCAGGACGAAATCACGCTCGGCACGAAACCGACGAGGCCGTAGAGAACCCATTGCACCGCGCCGGTGTCGGCCCCGCGCGAGCCATAGGTGAGGGCGGCGAGGATGAACGCGAACAGGCCGACCAGCAGCATCCGCAGCACCGGCCCGATCCGCTTGACGTGAAACAGGATGTCGTCGACCGCGCCGATCATCAACGACGGCAGGAAGCCAAACAGATAGCTGTATTGCAGGGTCTTGAAGAACACCACGAACAGCTTGCCGACCTCGCCCAGATTGGTCTGGGTCCAATAGCCGGACTGGTAGGTCGTCGTCAGCAACAGCAGGAATCCGCCGACAAACGGCCCCACCAGCGCAAAAACCAGATAGCGTTTCATCAAGCACCCCTTACCTCAAGACCCGCCCCCGTTATAGCAGCGCCTTGAGAAGGTTGAATAGCCGAGTCGGGGCGGACGCCCCCGGGGAACAAGTGGCAGGCGGATGGGTTCTGTGAACGGCTCTCGTGTCTGTCCTCTCCGGAGATTGGATTTGGCCATGCGTTGGATGACCCTTTTCCTGGCAACGATCACGCTCACTGCATCCGGCTTCTCAAGCCTGCCGGCCCTCGCACAGGGCCATGCCGGAACCCCTGGCGAGCAGCAGGCCTGCTCGCGCGACGCCTCTCGCCTGTGCCGCAAGGATCTCGGCAATGACGGCGCGGTCCAGTCCTGCCTGCAAGCCAACCGGGCCAGGCTGTCGCATTCCTGCCGCAAGGTGTTCGAGAGCCACGGCATGTGAGGCGCTTGCGGCGCCGCAAGACGGAGATGCCACCATGCTGCGCGATGACCAGCTCGCGATCCTGAAAGACATCAGCCAGTCCATCGCCTTCGCCGACGACCGCCATGGCGAGGTCGAGGGACTCATCATCGAAGGCTACGTCATGAAGGACGGAGACTTGTTCGAGCTGACGTCCAAAGGCGTCACGGCGCTCGAGGAGCATGCCGCAGCTCTCGCTGATGCGTCCTCGACTAACGCGTGAGGCAACTGTTGCCGTGACGAACGCGCAACAATCGTGAAATCGTTCACACGAACCATTGAAGCTTCGCGGCATTCGCGCATAATCGAATCGGGGCGGCGCAGCACTTTCGATTCGAAATCTCAAGCGTAATCGAGCAACCACACCGGGGGCATCTCCCCGCGTGTTGGACCTGACGTGCGGCAGCGCAAGCCGCGTGCGGCGCCTCCAATAGACAAGCGGCCAACACCGCCAAAATCTTTGGGGATGCATCTCACATGTTCAGTTACCGGATCGGGAAGATCGCCACTCTCGCCGCCATTACCGCAACTGCCACCGTGCTTCACGCAGCACCCGGCCTCGCCTTCTCATCCGAGGCGCAACAGATGTGCACCGGCGACGCCATGCGGCTGTGCGCCAGCGAAATCCCCTCGATCTCCCGGGTCACTGCCTGCATGGTCCGCAACAAGCACCATGTCAGCCCGGGCTGCCGCGCCGTGATGGACCGCGAGGCCGCTGCCGCGCGCAAGCGGGAAGCTGCCGCGAACTGATCACTCGCGCGCACCGCAAGTTGAGCGGCGTCCTGCTGCGATCGACGCTATGCTGAGGCCCGGCCAAGAGAGCTGGAGCAACAGACATGGCGAGGATTTTGGCGAGGATTTTGGCGAGGATCCTGATCGCGGGCGGCTGGCTGCAATCCGCTATCCCGGTGAGCACGGCCGCCCTGCTGGCACTGGCGCCTTGCGCGGCGCCCGCCCAGCAGGCCGGCGTCAATTTTCCGGATGGCCCCGGCAAGAGCACCGTCGTCGGCATCTGCGGCTCGTGCCATGACATCGGCCGGCTGACTGCGGGCTACACGCCCGACGGCTGGCACACGGTGATCCGCATGATGCAGAATTTCGGCGCGCCGATCCCGCCCGAGGACGTCGCCGGAATCACCGACTATCTCATCAAGAACTTTCCCGAACGGCCCCGCCCCGCAGCAGTGCTGATCGCCGGCGACACGCAGATCGACATCAAGGAATGGCCGGTCGCCACCGAAGGCTCGCGGCCGCACGATCCGCTCGCCGCCCGCGACGGATCGGTGTGGTACTCGGGCCAGCTCGCCAACGTGCTCGGCCACCTCGATCCCGCTACCGGCGCGATCCGCGAGTACAAGCTCAATCCGCAGACCGGCCCGCACGGACTGAAGGAGGACAAGGACGGCAACATCTGGTTCACCGGCAATTTTGCCGGGCTGATCGGCAGGCTCGATCCGAAAACCGGCGACGTCAGAGAGTACCGGCTGCCGGATGCATCGGTCAGGGATCCGCATACGCTCGTCTTCGACCAGAACGGCATCATCTGGTTCACCGTGCAGGCCGGCAACAAGGTCGGGCGCCTCGATCCCACGAGCGGCGAGATCAAGCTCGTCACGCCGCCGACGGCAAATGCGCGGCCCTACGGCATCGTGGTGAATGCGAAGAACGCGGTCTGGTTCGTCGAGTTCGGCGCGCCGAAGATCGCGACCATCGATTCGAAGACGATGGAGATCCGCGAGTACCTGTTGCCGGATGCGGCCGCCCGGCCACGCCGGCTCGCCGTCGGCCCTGACGATGCGATCTGGTATGTCGATTTCGCCCGCGGCTTCCTCGGCCGGCTCGATCCCGCAACAGGCACGGTGAAAGAATGGGCTTCACCGAGCGGGCCGAAGTCGCAGCCCTACGGCATCGTCTTCACCAAGGGCGCGGTCTGGTACAGCGAGTCCGCTGCAAAACCCAACACCATCGTCCGCTTCGATCCCGCCAGCGAGAAATTCCAGAGCTGGGCGATTCCCGGCGGCGGCGACATCGTCCGCAACATGGATGTCGACCGCAGCGGCAATCCGGTGATGGCCAACAGCCTCGTCAACAAGGTCGGCGTGATCGAGGTCGGCGGGACGACACATTGATATCGTCATTCCGGGGCGCGACGAAAGTCGCGAGCCCGGAATCCATCTCACCATTCAACGCGCTGCCAAATGGGTTCCGGGCCTGCGCGCTTCGCTCGCATCCCGGAATGACGACAGCAGGGATGGAAGCCCTAGTCTCCCCACGCCGCGAACGCGTCGTTGAAGGCGCGTTCGCCGGGGGCACCCTTCTCGATCGCGATGATGGCGCGGCGCTGGTTGGCGTAGACCAGCGGCACGTCGAACCAGGAACGCTCCTTCAGCAGCTGGACGTTGCGCGCGCGGTCGGCATCGACGTTGGAGAGCCCAACCAGGAAGAAGCCGTCGGTGACCTTGACGGCGAGGCCCGCGAGCGGCGTGCCGCGTGCCTGCTCGTTCGACTTCATCAGGATACCTGGCACGTTGGCGACGCCGCCACCGGGGAAGTCCGGCGGCAGGATGAAGGTCAGTTCCGCAGTGTGGCTCGCCGGCAGAGATGAATCGGTGTTGCGGCGGAACGACATCGTCATCTTGAACTTACGGTCGGGGATGTCGATGTCGGCGCGCACGGCGATGTCGGCCTTCTGGTTGCCCGAGGCCTTGATCGGCTCGGTCCGCCAGACCACGGAACCGACATATTGCTTGCCCTTGGGATCGGACGGATCCTCGTCATAGAGCACGACCTTCTGCGCCACTGGCGCTGCCGGCTGCTCGGTCGACGACGGCTGGCCGACGCGATCGGGGATCTTCGGTTTGGTCTGCGGCTGCGACGCATCCTTCGGCGCCTCCACGACCTGCGTCTGGGACGGCTTGAACAGGCCGCTCACGGTCTGCACCGCCTGCTTGCCCCAGAGGATGCCGGCGCCGACCAGGATCAGCACGATGCCGACGGCGATCGCACTCTTGAACGGGAAGGCGGAACGGCGCTTCTTGGTGTCGCGGTCGAGGACCGGGATGTGCGGGCGCGGTGCCGCCGGCCGCGGCGCATAACGCTCGGCCTCCTCGACCGACTCGTCATAGGAATACGGAACGTCCGGCGGCTCGCCGCCGCGGTTCTCCAGATTCGGCTCCAGCCGGTCGAACTCCGGCGAGGGCGATGGCACGTTGGCGTAGGTCCGGCGTGCCGCACGGTTGGCCTGCGCGGCGGCCCGCCCGAGATCGTCAGCATCCGCGGTGATATCGCGAAAACCGCGAACGCCCGGCGCCTGCGGCGGCAGTGGTGGGGCGCCTTCCGGCGGACGGCGCGCAGCGGAACGATCGCGCGCTGCCGGCGGCTCGGGCATGGGAGGCGGCGGAGGTGCCTGCGGACGGGGAGGACGGGCCTGACGCTGGACGTCGCGATCTCCGTTATCGTCACCAGCAAGCGGAGGACGATCGTTGCGCGACGGCGGCGGCGCCACAGGACGCGCCGGGCGCGGTGCGGACGATGAGACCGAAGGCGGGGTGGCCGGCGGAGCGCTCTCAGCCGCGCGGGCGCTGGCCCGGCGGAAGGCATCGCCACTGCCACTGCCACTGCCACTGCCACTGCCACCGCCGCTGCCAGTGCGAGGGCCGCCGCCGGGACGCGAGGCCTCGCGAGCGCGCTGCGCGGCTTCCGATTCGACCTTGCGGACGGCCTCTTCGAGCGACAACCGCTCGCGGGTGATCTCGGACTCCGAGAGCGGCGGCTGCACGCTGCGGAGCTGCGCGATCAGCGCCGTACGCGCCCGTTCATAGAGCGCGCGCCGGCTTTCGCCAGGAGCATTGGGGTCCAAGGCGGCAATAGCGCGGGCGATCAGCGGATAGTAATCAGCCATTTCAACTCAACTATGCGCCTGTCCCGGTAAGATATCGTTAAGCCTCAAACGGGTTTTGCACCAGAATAGTATCTTCACGTTCGGGGCTCGTGGAAAGAAGCGCGACCGGACAGCCCACCAGTTCCTCGATCCGACGCACATATTTGATGGCCTGAGCCGGCAAATCCGCCCAGGAGCGGGCGTTCGCGGTCGGCTCCTTCCAGCCTTCGATGGTCTCGTAGATCGGCTCGACGCGGGCCTGCGCGCCCTCGCCGGCCGGGAAATGATCGATCTCCTTGCCGTCCAGCCGATAGCCGGTGCAGACCTCGATCGAATCGAAGCCGTCGAGGATGTCGAGCTTGGTCAGTGCCAGCCCGTTGATGCCGCAGGTCCTGACCGCCTGACGGACCAGCACGGCGTCGAACCAGCCGCAGCGGCGTGGACGCCCCGTGTTGGTTCCGAACTCGCGGCCACGCTCGCCGATCTTGCGGCCGATCTCGTTGTCCTGCTCGGTCGGGAACGGCCCCTGGCCGACGCGGGTCGTGTACGCCTTGCACAGACCCAGCACATAGCCGACCGCGCCGGGCCCGAGGCCTGCGCCGGTTGCAGCCTGCGCCGCCACGGTGTTGGACGATGTGACGTAAGGATAAGTGCCGTGATCGACGTCGAGCAGCGCGCCCTGCGCCCCCTCAAACAGCATGCGCTTGCCTTCGCGACGCTTGATGTCGAGCAGCCGCCACACCGTCTCGGCATAGGGCAGAAGCTGCGGCGCCAGCGCGCTCAGTTCCTTCAGGATCTCCCTGCCATCGAACTCGGGCAGATTGAGGCCGCGGCGCAATGCGTTGTGGTGAGCAAGGAGCCGGTCGATCTTGTGCGGCAGCGTGTCGAGGTCCGCGAGGTCCATCAGGCGGATGGCGCGGCGGCCGACCTTGTCTTCATAGGCGGGGCCGATGCCGCGGCGCGTGGTACCGATCGCGGTCGCCGCATTGGAGGATTCGCGAAGCGCGTCGAGCTCGCGATGCAGCGGCAGGATCAGGGTGACGTTCTCGGCGACGCGAAGATTGTCCGGACTGACGGCAACGCCTTGCGCCCGCAGCTTGGCGACCTCGTCGAGGAAGGCCTGCGGATCGAACACCACGCCATTACCGATCACCGACAGCTTGTGCTCGCGCAGGACGCCGGAGGGCAACAGCGCGAGCTTGTAGGTCTCGCCATTAATGACCAGCGTATGGCCGGCGTTATGACCGCCCTGGAAACGGACGACGATGTCGGCCTGCTCCGACAACCAGTCGACGATCTTGCCCTTTCCCTCGTCGCCCCACTGGGCGCCGACGACGACAACATTGGCCATTCGCAGGTATTCCCTATGCAAGATTTAGATGCGCCCAGCCCAATCCACGGCCGGGGGCCGTTCGCATGCGAGGCAGCCAACCGGATAACGGAAGCAGCCTCTCTAGGCAAGCAAGAAGGCGGCTTTTTGGGGATCCTAAACACTATTTAAGCCTTTGATATCCCCGGAAAATCCAGAAACCTTCCAGGGCATCCCACGGACCTCGACCAAAGCGCTAGACACGATCTCTGCCGCTGCATGGTCGCGATGCATCCGCCCCCCATTGCTGCAACCGCGATTTCCGTGTCTTTGAACGGGGCCGGGCTGTGCCGGCCCGGACAGCGCCGGGCGGGGGTGCGGCGCATGACGCGGGGCCATAACAATCACAATGTCCGCCACCGACCAGACCACGCGCATTGCCGCACCGGGGCAACACTGGATCGCGAACCAGCCCTATCTGCTGCTCAGCATCACAGCGATGTGCTGGGCTGGCAATGCCGTCGTCGGACGGCTCGCCGCCGGCCACATCCCGCCGGTGACACTGTCCTTCCTGCGCTGGTTCTTCGCCTTCCTGCTGGTGCTGCCGTTCGCCTGGGCGCATTTGGTCAAGGACTGGCCCGCGATCCGCGGCAAGCTCGGCCTGATGATCGTGCTGTCGATCACCGGCATCGGCGCCTTCAACACGCTGCAATATTGGGCGCTGGAGCATACCCAGGCGCTGAACACGCTGCTGCTGCAATCGGCCGCGCCGCTGATCGTCGCGCTGTGGTCGCTGATCATCCTGGGCGTCCGGCTGACCACGGCGCAGGCGTTCGGCGTGCTGCTCTCGCTCTGCGGCGTGCTGACCATCCTGCTGCATGGCGATTTCACCACGCTCTCCAACATCGAGTTCAACAAGGGCGACCTGATCTTCATGGTCGCGCTGGTAATCTTCGCACTTTACTCGGTGCTGACCTTGAAGCGGCCGGCGATCCACGGCCTGTCGTTCCTCGCCTTCACCTTCGGCTGCGGCGCGGCGTGCCTCGTGCCGCTCGAGATCTGGGAATTGTCGGAGCGTCCCCTGATGAAGCTCGATCTGCCGAACGTGCTCACGCTGGTCTATGTCGCGGTGTTTCCCTCGACACTCGCCTATCTCTGCTTCAACCGTGGCGTTGCGCTGATCGGCGCCAACCGCGCCGCGCCGTTCTTCCACGTGGTGCCGGTGTTCGGCTCGATCATGGCGATGATCTTTCTCGGTGAACTGCCGCAGGCCTTCCATTTCATCGGCTTTGCGCTGGTCCTGTCGGGCGTGTTCGTGGCCTCACGCAAGCAGGCGAGCTAGCTCACCCTGAACTTGCTGTACGCTTCGCTGGTCGCAATGATCACGTGCTCGGCGCAGGCGTTACGGCGATGGGAATCGGCTTCGCTTTCGTAACGCTCCGACGTCATCATGTCGAGGAAGGCTGCGACCGACGGATAATAGACCAGCGCGACGAAATCCCAGTCGTTGCCCGCTTGCGACCCGAGCGCGATTGTCCTGGCGTCGCCGGTCCACAGCAGCGTGCCGCCGCGCGCCTTGATCATCGGTACGGTCACGGCGCTGTAGCGCAAATAAGCGTCCCAGCCGGAACCGTCGCCATCCAGCGAGCGCTCGTGGAAGCGCATCAGGTTCAGCATCACGACGGGCGCCTGCGGATCGAGCCGCTCCAGGTCCTCGATGTTCAACATATTAACCGCCAAAGCCACCTCCCTGATCTCCACTGCATTGTAGCATTGCGGCGGCAGGACTTGTGGCGCGGCTGCAATCCGGCGCAAGCTTCCTCACGAAAACCTATGACGATCGCTTCGCCCGCGCCACAGGCCTCGAATCCCGCCGGCTGGCTCAACAACCAGCCCTATCTGCTTCTGAGCCTGAGCTCGCTGTTCTGGGCCGGCAACATCGTGCTCGCGCGCCATGTCGGCGCGCATGTGCCGCCGCTCACGCTGACCACGATCCGCTGGTTCGGCGTCTTCCTCATCCTGCTGCCATTTTCGTGGCCGCATCTGAGGCGCGACTGGAAGGCCTTGCGCGCGCATCTGCCGCTGATGCTGTTCCTGTCGCTGGTCGGCTTTGCCTTCAACAATGCGATCTCGTTCTGGGCCCTTCAGTATACGGAGGCGCTGAATGCGCTACTGATCCAGTCGGCCGGACCCTTGTTCGTGGCGCTGTGGTCGCTGGTGCTGTTCGGCGTCCGCCTGACAGCCGCGCAATTCGCCGGCATCGCGATCTCGCTGCTCGGCGTCCTCATCATCATCCTGCGCGGGAATCTCGCAGCGCTTGCCGGCATCAGCTTCAACCGCGGTGACGTCATGTTCGCCTCCTCGCTGGTGGCGTTCGGGCTCTATTCCGCCTTCATCCCGCGGCGGCCAAAAATCCATCAGCTCTCGTTCCTGTCCTTCACCACCTGCGGCGGGGCGATGATGCTGCTGCCGGCCGCGATGTGGGAGTTTTCGGCGGGCAACGTCCTAAAGCCCGATGCAACGACGTTGGCCACACTCGCCTACATCCTGATTTTCCCCTCGACGCTTGCCTATCTCTTCTTCAATCGCGGCGTGGCGTTGATCGGACCGAACCGCGCCGCGCCGTTCTTTCATCTGGTGCCTGTGTTCGGCTCAGCGATGGCGATCCTCCTGCTCGGCGAACGGCTGCAACCCTTCCACCTCGTCGGCTATGCGCTGGTGCTCGCCGGTGTCGTGATCGCGTCTCGGCAAGGCTCGGCGTCGAAATAATTCGGCGCTGAGGGCGCGAGCGCGCCAGCCAGATCGAGAAGCAGTGAGGGGACGCCGGCCAGTTGTGACGCTGTGACGCTCTCGTAGGGTGGGCAAAGCCACCGGGTCGCGCGAACGCGCGCCCGATGACAGGCTCCGCGTGCCCACCATGAAGCCTCCAAAGCCTCGAAAGAAGTGGTGGGCACGGCGCTCACGCGCCTTTGCCCACCCTACGAATTCTGTGCCCGGGGCACGAGTGTATTCCTACGCCGCCCGCACCTTGGCGAGGAAGCCGTCGACTGCGCTGCGCAGCGCGCCGGACTGGTTGTCGAGCTCGCGGGCGTTCGACAGCACGTCGGAGGCGGCCGTACCCGTCGCCGCGGCCGCCGAGGTCACGCTGCCGATATGGGCGTTGATCTCGCTGGAGCCGGCTGCGACCGACTGGATGTTGCGGGCGATCTCGCGCGTCGCCTCGCCCTGCTGCTCGATCGAGGCGGAAATGCCTGCGGTGATCTCGCTCATCTCGGCGATCGTCCGGGTGATGCCGGCGATCGCGGCGACCGCGTCGCTGGTCGAGGTCTGCATCGCCGCGACCTGGGCCGAGATTTCCTCGGTGGCCTTCGCGGTCTGGTTGGCGAGCGCCTTGACCTCGGAGGCGACGACCGCGAATCCGCGGCCGGATTCGCCGGCGCGCGCCGCTTCGATGGTGGCATTGAGCGCCAGCAGGTTGGTCTGCGCCGCGATCGAGTGGATGAGCTTGACGACCTCGCCGATCTTCTCGGCGCCGGAGGACAGCACCTGCACGGTGGTGTTGGTGCGCTCGGCGTCACTGACTGCCTTGCTCGCGACCTCGGTGGAGCGCGTCACCTGACGCGAGATCTCGGTGACCGAACTCGACAGCTCTTCGGCGGCAGCCGCAACCGTGCCGACATTGCCGGACGCCTTTTGCGAGGCGGCGCCGACGGTGGCCGCACGCGCGCTGGCATCGCTCGCGGTCGCAGTCATCGATCGCGCCGTGGTCTGCATGCCGGCGGCAGCCGAAGAAACCGAACGCACGATGCCGTTGACACTGCGCTCGAAATCGCTGGCGATGCCTTCCATCGCGCTGCGACGTTCCGTAGCGGCGCGTTCCTTGGCGATCCCCTCGGTCTTCTCGAGGTCGCGGATGCGGATCGCATTGTCCTTGAAGATCTGCACGGTCGAAGCCATCGCACCGACCTCATCGCCACGGCCGACGCCGGGGATGTCGCCCTCGAGCTTGCCGTCGGCGAGCTCGTTCATGCGCGTGCCGAGCCTGTTCAGCGGCAGGCTGATGCTGCGGCCGAGCAGCCAGGCAACGCTGCCGGCAACGATGACGATGCCGAGCATCGACAGGCCGAGCAGCCAGTAGACCGGCCCCATCTTCTCGTCGATATCCTCGAGATAAGCGCCGGTGCCGAGATACATGTCGAAGCCGGGAACCGCGACGGCATAGCCGAGCTTGCGGATCGGTTTTTCCTGACCGGGCTTCACGTATTCGTAGAAGAGCAGCATTTCGCCGTTGGCCTTGACGCCGTCCATGAACTCCCTGGAGAGCTTGCGGCCATTCGTCTCGACGTCCATGCGGTTGGTGCCGACCTGCTTGGGATCGGGCGCGAGCTGCGTGATGCCATCGCTGGTGGTGGCGAACAGATAGCCCGAGTTCTTGTCGTAGGTCATTGCGTTGCCGTAGCGGCGGAATTCGGCCAGCGCAGCGTCCTTCGTCATCTCGCCGGCATTCACCCGCTTCACCAGGGTGTTCGCATAGTTGCGGGCCAGGTCGACGATGGCCTTGGTCTGGTCGATGCGCGCGTTCACCATCTCGCGCTTCATCAAGCAGCCGGCCAGAACCCCGGAGATGCACAGGCCGAACAAGGTGACACCGACAAGGATGCCAAGCTTGGGGGCGATCTTCAGATTGCTCAACATCACGTAGTGGCTCCGGCAATAGAGGGGATTACGAGCACGCGGGTGGGTCGATCGAATTTGAATCAATTTTTAGTGTGGGACCCATTAGCAACTTGTTACGATGGCTCCGTAGAAGCCCGTAGGAGACGCGAAAACCCGCAGACGCCGCAGTCTGCGGCAACCGACGATTGTACGCGTCGCGCCCAATTTCGCGTAAAAGACGCAAAGGCCCGGCCGTCAAGGCCGGGTCAGACAACAAGAACCGACAAACCAAATCGGAGCAGGAAATGCCGAAATTCAGGGTGGTGACGCCGAAGGGCGCGAGCTTCACGGTCGCGGGAAGCGATTATTCCTTCGAGCGGGAGGCGCTCGATCCGATCGACGCGGAGATCATCGAGGCGCCGGCCAACGAAACCGAGTTCATCGCCGCAGCCAGAACGGCTGACGCGATCTACGCCAAGGGCATCCCGATCACCAAAGCCATCATCGACGCGCTGGAAAACTGCAAGGCGATCACGCTCGGCTCCGTCGGCGTCGACAGCGTCGATGTAAAGGCGGCAACTGCCCGCGGCATTCCCGTGACCAACATCCCCGATACTTTCATCGAGGAGGTCGCCGACCACGCGATGATGCTGCTGCTTGCGGGCTTCCGCCGCCTGGTCGAGCAGGACCGGATGGTGCGCACCGGGCGCTGGGCCGAGGGCCGGCCGGCACTGCTGAAGATACCGCGGCTGATGGGACAGACGCTCGGCTTCATCTCCTTCGGCCGCGTCGCACGCGCGGTCGCCAAGCGCGCCGCCCCCTTCGGCCTGCGGATGATGGCCTATGATCCCTTCATCCAGGAAACGCTGATGTACGATCACGGCGTGATGCCGGCGACGCTGAACGAGGTGCTGTCGCAATCGGACTTCGTCTCGATGCACGCGCCGGCGCGGCCGGAGGTCCACCACATGCTGACCGAGAAGCATTTCCGCCAGATGAAGAAAGGCTCGATCTTCATCAACACCGGGCGCGGCACCACCGTGGACGAGGAGAGCCTGATCAAGGCCCTGCAGGAAGGCTGGATCGCGCATGCCGCGCTCGACGTGCTGGAGAAGGAGCCGCCCTCGCACAACAATCCGCTGCTCGGCATGGAGAACGTCACGCTGACCGCCCATGTCGCCTCGGCCTCGGCACGGTTCGACGAAGCGCGCAAGCGGCGCGTGGGCTACGAATTGTCACTGGTGCTTCAGGGGATGTGGCCGGTAAGCTGCGTCAATCCGTCGGTGCTGCAAAACACGGCGCTGCGACGCTGGCAGCCCGTCGGCATGGATCGCGGCCCGAACAGCTAAGCCTGTGATGCGCCTTCAGGTGAATTGGAGACCGGTTCGCGTGAAAGAATAGGCCAGATCGATGACCCTTCACCGGCGATCAACGCCGGGAAGGGATAATAAAAGGGAGGAACTGATGAGAAACGACATCAGTCGTCGTGATGCAATTGGCCTTGGGCTGTCAGTTGCGGCGTTTGCGGCCACCGGTGCTGCAGCGCAAACCCCATCCAGCATCAAGACTGTCGACGTCGCGGCACCGTCGCTGCCAATCGAGAAGGGCGCAAGCTTGCGCATGCTGCGGCCGGTGCGCTTCGTCCAGCCGGACGAGGACGTGTTCCGTGCCAACGCAAAGCGTTTCAGCGATAACACCGGCGTCGAGGTGAAGGTCGATTTCGTCGGCTGGGAAGACATCAACCAGCAGACTGCCGTGACAGCCAATTCCGGCGCAGGCCCCGACATCATCATCGGCTTTTCCGACGCCCCGCACATCTATGTCGACAAGCTGATCGAACTGTCCGACGTCGCCGAATATCTCGGCAAGCGCTATGGCGGCTGGCTGTTCCTGGCGGAGAAATACGGCAAGCGCGCCAAGAGCAACAACTGGATCGGCCTGCCGTTCGGCGCGACCGGCGGCCCACTGGTCTATCGCAAGTCGATCATCCAGGCCGCCGGCTTCGACAAGGTGCCGGACGATCACGCCGGCTTCCTCGATCTTTGCCAGAAGCTCCAGAAGGCGGGCAAGCCGGCCGGGTTCGCGCTCGGCAATGCCGTCGGCGACGGCAACGGTTTCGCGAGCTGGATGCTGTGGTCATTCGGCGGAGCACTGCTCGACGCCGACGGCAATCTCACGATCAACAGCAAGGAGACCGTGGAAGCGCTGAAATATGTGAAGCAGCTCTTTCCGACGTTCATCGCCGGCACGACGTCCTGGAACGACGTCAGCAACAACCGCGCCTATTCGTCCGAGGAAATCTCGCTGACGGCGAACGGCATTTCACTGTACTTCTCGCTGAAGAACGACACGGCCACCGCGAAGATCGCCGAGGACACGGAACATCAGTTCCTGCCGAAGGGGGTCGCCAAGTCATCGCCCATGGGCGGCCTGACGATGAATGCGATGGTGTTCAAGCACAGCCCCTATCCGAACGCGGCGAAGGCGTTCCTGCAGTTCATGATGGAGAAGGAGCAGTACGACCCCTGGCTGATCGCCAACAGCGGTTACTGGGCGCAGCCGCTCGCCAACTACGCGGAGTCCGCGGTGTGGTCGGGCGATCCGAAGCTGAAGATCTTCAAGGACACGATGTCGAACCGGTATTGGGACGGTTACCAGGGCCCGATCTCGACCGCGACCGGCGCCATCCGTGCCGACTACGTGCTGGTGCAGATGTTCGCCTCGGTCGCAACAGACGCCGCAACACCGGAGCAAGCTGCCGCGGAGGCCGAGCGCCGGGCGAAGCGGTACTTCCGCAGGTAGCGCCCCAAGACACAGTCATTGCGAGCGCAGCGAAGCAATCCAGAAATGTATCCTTGGAAACAGTCTGGATTGCTTCGTCGCTTCGCTCCTCGCAATGACGAGGGGTGACATTCGGACGAGGACGACATCGAAAATGTCCGTGACCACACTCCCCTCCTCCGCGCTCGCCCAACGGCAGCCCTCCTGGCTGGTGCGTCTGTTCGACTACAGGCCATTCCTGATCGTGATGTGCCTTACGCCCGCGATCGGGCTGCTCGCCGTCTTCCTCACCTATCCGCTCGGGCTCGGGATCTGGCTCGCCTTCACGGACACCACGATCGGCCGGCGCGGCGTCTTCGTAGGCCTTGAGAATTTCCAATATCTGCTCACCGATCCCCTGTGGTGGGGAGCCGTGTTCTACAGCATCTTCTACACGGCCGTCGCGACGTTCGGAAAATTCGCGCTCGGCTTCTGGCTGGCGCTGCTGCTCAACAACCACTTCCCGTTCAAGAGCGTGCTACGCGCGATCGTGCTGTTGCCCTGGATCGTCCCGACGGTGCTCTCGGCGCTGGCGTTCTGGTGGATCTACGATCCGCAATTTTCGATCATCTCTTATCTTCTGGTCGACGTGCTGCATTGGCGCACCACCAACATCGACTTCCTCGGCACGCCCTGGCCGGCTCGGTTCTCGCTGATCGCGGCGAATATCTGGCGCGGCATCCCGTTCGTCGCGATCTCTCTGCTCGCAGGGCTCCAGACCATCTCGCCCGCGCTTTATGAGGCCGCGATGCTCGACGGCGCCAGCGCCTGGCAGCGCTTCCGCTACATCACCTTCCCGATGATGATGCCGATCCTCGCCATCGTCATGACCTTCTCGATCATCTTCACCTTCACCGATTTCCAGCTCGTCTACGCCATCACCCGCGGTGGCCCCGTGAACTCGACGCATCTGCTGGCGACGCTGGCCTTCCAGCGCGGCATTGCCGGCGGTGAGCTCGGCGAGGGCGCGGCGATCGCGGTCTCGATGATCCCGTTCCTGGTGTTCGCGACGCTGTTTTCCTATTTTGGGCTGGCGCGTCGCAAATGGCAGCAGGGAGAAGCCAATGACTGACGCTGTCGCCCAGCCGTCCGCCGTTGCGAACGCCGCACCCGACACCATGGCCTGGGATTCCCGCGCGCGACGGGTGATGATGATCTATCTGCCGCTCAGCTGCTTCGTGCTGATCCTGCTGTTTCCGTTCTACTGGATGGCGGTCACCGCATTCAAGCCGAACGCCGAGCTGCTGAATTACAAGGCGCACAATCCGTTCTGGATCACCTCGCCGACGCTGGCGCATATCAAGCACCTCCTGTTCGAAACGGCCTATCCGCGCTGGCTGAAGACGACGATGTTCGTCGCGATCGGTGCGACCACGCTCTCGCTGTTCGCGAGCACGCTGGCGGCCTATGCAATCGAACGCCTGCGCTTCCGCGGCAGCCCCTATGTCGGCCTCGGCATCTATCTCGCCTATCTGGTGCCGCCCTCGATCCTGTTCATTCCACTCGCGACCGTGGTGGTGCAGTTCGGCCTGTTCGACAGCCCGCTCGCACTGATCCTGGTCTATCCGACCTTCCTGGTGCCGTTCTGCACCTGGCTCCTGATCGGCTATTTCAAGTCGATCCCCTATGAGCTCGAGGAATGCGCGCTGGTCGACGGCGCAACAAGGCTCCAGATCCTGCGGCGGATCACGCTGCCGCTCGCCGTGCCCGGCCTGATCTCGGCCGGCATCTTCTCCTTCACGCTGTCCTGGAACGAATTCATCTACGCGCTCGCCTTCATCCAGAGCGGCTCCAACAAGACCGTGCCGGTCGCGATTCTGACCGAGCTCGTCACCGGCGACGTCTATCAATGGGGGGCGCTGATGGCGGGATCGCTGCTCGGCTCGCTGCCCGTCGCGATCTTCTATTCGCTGTTCGTGGATTACTACGTGTCCTCGCTGACCGGCGCGGTGAAGGAGTAAGCCGCGCCTGCGGCGTTTGGCCCGGCTTCACAAAACTGCAATATGTGGTCCGCATAAGGCGAGCGTCCGTCAACAGGAGACGCAAATGCGCCCGATCTTTCTTGCTTCCGTCGCAACGATCATTCTCACCGCGGGCGCCGCGCTTGCCCAAGGCGAAGGCGAATTCCCCGCGACGCTCACTGCCCACGCGGTGATGCCAGCCGAGTCGTTCATCGACGCGCCGGCCGATGCACCCGCCGACCTCAAGACCTCGGGCAAGTACACCACCGGCAAGCGCGTCGACGCGCTCGGTACCGTCATGGGCAAATCCGCCGAGCGTTCGACCGGCGTGTCGCTGCCGTTCAAGGGCCAGCCGCTTCAGGGCCATTCCGGCATCAAGTCGATGGGCGATGGCACCTTCTGGGTCATCACCGACAACGGCATGGGCTCGCGCTACAACTCGACGGACTCGATGCTGTACTTGAACCACTACAAGATCGACTGGACCAGCGGCAAGATCGAGCGGCAGGAGACGGTTTTCCTGCACGATCCCGACAAGAAGGTCCCGTTCCGCATCGTGCATGAGGACACCGAGAAGCGCTATCTCACCGGCTCCGACTTCGACACCGAAGGTTTCCAGATCATTGGCGACACATTCTGGATCGGCGATGAGTTCGGCCCCTACATCCTGAAGGCCGACAAGACTGGCAAGATCCTCGCCGTGTTCGAAACGATCGCCGACGGCAAGCCGGTTCGCTCGCCGGACCACTGGGCGGTGCAGTCGCCGGGCGCTCCGGGCGCGAGCTATACCAACGTCAACCTGCGCCGCTCCAAGGGCTTTGAAGGCTTTGCCTCGTCGAAGGACGGCAAGTTCCTGTACGGCCTGCTCGAAGGCCCCTTGTGGGACGCCGAGAAGAAGGATTGGGAGAGGGTCGACGGCAAGGAAGCCTCCCGCATCCTCGAATTCGACGTCGCCGCGGAAAAGTTCACCGGCCGCTACTGGCAGTACGTGTTCGAGCAGAATGGCAATGCCATTGGCGACTTCAACATGATCGACCCGACCAGCGGCCTCGTCATCGAACGCGACAATGGCGAAGGCACCGCCGACAAGGCCTGCCCGCAAGGCGTGCGCGGCGACAACTGCTTCCCTGATGTCGCGAAGTTCAAGCGCGTCTACAAGATCGAGCTCTCGGACGCCAATGTCGGCAAGCCCGTGCGCAAGATCGGCTATATCGACCTGATGAAGATCAAGGATCCCGACAAGAAGGCGCGGAAGCCGCTCAACGACGGCGTCCTCACCTTCCCCTTCTTCACCATCGAGAATGTCGACCGCGTGGACGAGACGCACATCATCGTCGGCAACGACAACAATTTGCCGTTCTCATCCAGCCGCGAACCGAACAAGGCCGATGATGACGAGTTCGTGCTGCTCGAGGTCGGCGAGTTCCTGAAGGCGAAGTGAGCACGCTCTCGCCGCAATCACGCCGCCTCCTCACTCGCGCTGTCATCGCCCGGCTTGACCGGGCGATCCAGTACTCCGAGACGGTCGTGATTGAGCCAATGAGCCGCGGCGTACTGGATGGCCCGGTCTATACATCAAGCCGGGGCATGACAAAGAGATAATGCTGGGCAAGATGAGAGCGGCGACTCCCTTACCCCGCAGGCGCCATCACGATGCCCTTGTCCTTGGGCCAGCGCACACGCCAGCCGAACTTGATCTCCTTGACTTCGCCGGGCTTGGCGTCGAACGCCCATTCCAGCACGCCGCGCTTGTCGCGCAGATTGGTCGACGTGGGCGGCGTGGTCGCGGGCAGCATCTCGACCGCGATGTCCTCGTTCTCGCTGACCGGGAGCTGATCCTCGATCGCGATCCGGATCGGGAAATCATGACCATTGCGCACGGCGGTCCGGAACGAACGCGTATCGGTCTTTGACGAGGAGATCACGCCTGCCGTGCCCTCGTTCTGCCGGATCACCGAACGCTCGATCTTGATCTTGTCGTCGGCGCCGAAGCCGAGGCGGATCGCCTCGGTCCGTGCGGCGCTCGAGAACTTGCCGCGGCCGACGAAGACGCCGTCGCGATAGATCGCGACCTTGCCGGGCAAGAGGTTGGTGTCCTCGGCGAGCTTGAACGACGCCTCGAGATAGGCGGTCGGATCCACCACCGGCGCAGCGCGGATCGCGAGGTCCGGCGTGACCGTCATGGTGGAGATGAGCAGGCTCTTGGCGCCTTCATTGGCACCGAGGCTGACGCGGCCTGCGATCTGGTAGACGGCCTGGAAATCGCCGATCTCGGCATTGGCCTGCTGCTCGTCGGCACGCTGGCGCGATTCGAGCGGTTCCGCGACTTTAGACATTGGCGCAGGCTGTTCCGTTTGATCGCGGAAGGCGGGCGTGGACGAGGATCGCGCAAAATCCGAGGGAGCCCCCAATGCCAGCGGCTTCGGAAGTTGCGGATAACGGACGACCAACGAATTCAGCTCAGGCGCGCTGCCGCCGCGACTGACGCGAACGGTGGAGACGCCGAGGCTGACATTCGACCAATCCTCGCCGGTCGACTGGGTGATTTCCGCGCGGCGCACCAGTTCGAGCTGCGGCTTGTGGTCCCTCACGCCAGTGTCGAGACGCGCGTCGTAGAGCGGCGCCCAACGCGCGTTGCGCACATTATAGGTCACTCGCAGCGTCGCTTTCGTCGCGGCCGCGGAGGCGATTTCGACCCGCACCTCCAGCTTGCTCGGCGGCTTGGCCGCGCGATCGGCCTCGAGCTGGGCGATCTGGCGATCGATCTCGCGCTGCTTTCGCATGGCATCGCGGATCGTGGTATCGGCGCTGGCGATCTCATCGGCAACTGCGGAGAAGGCTGCGCGCCACTCGGCGATCGGCCGGGCCTCGCCCTTCTCGCCGATCCCGGCGGGAGAGGCCTCGGCAAAGCGTTCGGCAAACTTGCGCCGGGCACTGGCCGCATCGGCCGCGCCCTGCAAATCCGCGCGCTGGTCCTTCAACGCCTCGATGCGCTTGTCGAGTTCCGGCAGATTGACCGGAGCGGCTTGGCGCGGTGGCCGCGCATCGATGGTGCCGATGGTGAGCTTTGCACCCGCCTCGCCCTCAACCCGCAGGGAGGAAGTGTCGAGGCCGAGCGGGAAATCTTTTGCGGCCAGCGTCGAGTCACCCGATGGGAGATCCAGCGTGATGACGCGGGTGACGCTCGCACCATCCGGATAGACCGTGACGGCGTCGATGGCCGACGTCGCATCCAGATCGGCCGCCCACGCCGGCGGCCCAATCGCCGCCGTGACCAGGACCAGGCTCGTCGTCGCCAGACTCTTCGCGATCGTTCGCATGAATTTCCCTCCTGCCAATGTCGCCGCATCGCCAGCCGGATGCGGCGAGAAACGCCTCACCATCGTGGTGAGACGCTGCAGGTAAGGAACCGGTTCGATTGGGGTTTCCGTGCGGCGGCACCGCGGCCGCGCCCTGGCCGCGGAACGCGTCATCTGGCCGCGTCAGCGCGCAGCTCCGGTTCAGCCAAGGTTCACGCTTGATTCACCCTTGGCCGTAGATGCGGCGAAGCATATCCGTGACGTTCTTCGCGCCGGCCTTTCTCAGGATACTGGCGCGGTAACCCTCGACCGTTCGCGCACTCAGGCGCATCAGCCGGGCGATCTCTTTATTGGTGCGGCCAGCCGCCAGATGCTCCAGCACCTCGCTTTCGCGCCCCGTGAGCGGCTCGCAGCCGGTGAGCCAGCGTTGCAGGTTCGAATCCGGCTGAGCAAATTCGTCGATCGCAGCGTCGATCCGGCCGGCAATCTCATGGCTCTCGAACGGCTTCTCGATGAAATCGAACGCACCGCTCTTGATGGCGTCGACCGCCATGGCGATGCTGCCATTGGCGGACGTCACCAGGACCGGCGCCATGCAATTTTCCTCGCGCAGCCGCTTCAGCACGTCGAGGCCGGATCGATCCGGCGCCTGCATCTCGAGCAGGACGCAGGCCGGCATGCGCACTTTCGCCTCCGACAAGAGAGACGCACCATCGGCAAAGCAGACGACCTCATAGGCCTTCTGCTCGAGCGCCATAGAAAGTTGTTCGCGGGAGGACGCGTCAGTATCGATGACGAATACCTCACCCTTGGAAAGCGTGTTTCCCGGCATCATCCTGCTCAACAATGTCTTGGTCAAATGGCCCGAGACGGCGTCGGGCTGCATCGCCCAGGCGCGCCGTCATGAACCGGCATCTGCGCCGGTGCTTCGGTTTTCGATATGTATGTTCAACACGGTTCCGGGATTTGACTGCTCGGGACAGAAATTTTACATTTCGGGACATCTGCGGGAATGGCTGGCAGGAACGGTTCGCATGACCGACCTCATTCGCAGCGCAGGCCTTGCCTACTATCCGGAGGTCGCCCGGTCGGTGGGGCTCGACCCGAAGCAGATGATGCGCAAGGTCAGGCTTCCGCTGGCCTGCCTTGAAAAGCCGGATGTTCGTATCGCCGTCGCGGGTCTTCGCCGCCTGCTTGAGATATCGGCAGAAGCTTCCGGCGCCGAAGATTTCGGCCTGCGTCTCGCCGAGCTCGGCGGCCTGACCAATCTTGGGCCGGTCGGACTGATTGTGCGCGAACAGGCGACGATCGGCGACGCGATCGAGGCGCTGTCGCGTTTCATCCATATCCACCATGATGGCATGCGGCTCGACGTCACGCGCGACAAGAAGATCGTGACCATCACGATGCATCTGCGTGGGCGACGTCCGCGTGCGCCGCGCCAGTCCATCGACATGGCGCTCGGCAGCGTCCACCGCATCATCCAGTCGCTGTTCGGCGGCGACTGGCGGCCGCTGGCGGTTCACCTTCACTACCCGCCGCCCCACGACCGCAAGCGCTATCGCGAGTTCTTCGGCTGCCCGGTGAAATTCAGCGCCGAGAGCAACGCGTTGCTGCTATCGGCCCACGACATGGAGCGCCGGATCCCGAGCGCGCATCCGCTGGTCGCGAGCTATCTGCGCAAGCGTATCGAGGCTCTCGATACGCGGCCTGCGAGCTGGGACGAGAAGGTCGACGAAGTCGTGCGCTCGCTGCTCCCAGGCGGCGAATGCACGGTCGACCGCGTGGCCGAGCATCTGGCCTGCACTCGCCGCACCATCCATCGGCGCCTTGCCGAATGCGGCACCACGTTTTCCGAGATCCTCGACGCACAGCGCGCCGAACTCGTCACCCAGCTGATCGAAGAACCCGGCCGGCCGCTTTCGGCGATCGCCGCGCAGCTCGGCTTTTCCGCCCAAAGCGCGATGGCGCGCTGGTTCCGTCACCACTTCGGCTGCACCATCACCGAGTGGCGCAAGGGCGTGCGGCCAGCGACGCATGAAAAAGGCACGGCGCTTGGGAGCGCCATGCCTTCGTCGTCGCGTGCCGCCGTGTCGGCTTAGCTAGAGCATGATCCGGAAAAGTGTGAAGCGGTTTTCCCTCGCGACAAACGCGGAACGCGTTTGCGCGGAGATCATGCTCCAACAATATCCTAAAGCGCGATGACGATTCATCCCAATCTCATCGCGCTTTAGTAAATCTCGAACAGGCCGGCGCCGCCCTGGCCGCCGCCGATGCACATGGTTACCACGCCCCACTTCGCCTTGCGGCGGTGACCTTCCTGCAAGAGATGGCCGGTGAGACGCGCGCCGGTCATGCCGAAGGGATGGCCGATCGCGATCGAGCCCCCGTTGACGTTGTACTTGGCAGGATCGATGCCGAGCTTGTCGCGGCAATACAGGCACTGGCTGGCGAAGGCCTCGTTGAGCTCCCAGAGATCGATGTCGTCGATCTTCAGGCCGGTGCGCTTCAAAAGCTTCGGAATGGCGAAGACCGGTCCAATGCCCATCTCGTCGGGCTCGCAGCCGGCGGTTGCCCAGGCAACGAAGCGGCCCAGCGGCTGAAGCCCACGCTTCTCCGCATCCTTGGCTTCCATCAGCACGACGGCCGCAGCTCCATCAGAGAGCTGGCTGGCATTGCCCGCGGTGACGAACTTGCCGGGGCCCTTGACCGGCTCGAGCTTGGCGAGACCTTCCATCGTGGTCTCCGGGCGGTTGCACTCGTCGCGATCGACGACGTAGTCGACGATCGACTCGGCCTTGGTCTGCTTGTCGACCACTTTCATCCTGGTCTTCATCGGGACGATCTCGTCCTTGAACTTGTTCGCCTGCTGAGCGGCAGCCATGCGGCGCTGCGATTCCAGCGAGAACTCGTCCTGATATTCGCGGCTGAGCTTGTAGCGCTCGGCGACGATATCGGCAGTGTCGATCATCGCCATGAAGATGTCGGGCGCGACCTTCAGCAGTTCGGGATCGATCGATTCCTTTGGCGAGCCGCCGCCGGGAATCGAGATGCTCTCGACACCGCCGGCGACGATGCAGTCGGCGCCATCGGAGCGAATCGAGTTGGCGGCCATCGCGATGGTCTGGAGCCCCGAGGAGCAGAAGCGGTTCACCGAGACGCCGGCCGTCGTCTTCGGCAGGCCTGCGAGAAGCGCAGACTGGCGGCCGATATTCGGCGCACCATGCGCGCAATTGCCGAGATAGCAATCCTCGACGTAATCCTTCTCGACGCCGGCGCGATCGACCGCGTGATGAATGGCATGGGCGGCGAGAGACATCGGCGGCGTGATGTTGAACCCGCCGCGAGCGGACTTCGCCAGCCCCGTGCGCGCGTAGGAAACGATGACGGCTTCACGCATTGTTTTCTCCCTGTTCGACCAATTGGTTGGGCAATTGGTACACAAACTTTGAAGGCCGCGGGGAAAATAAAGGGCGGCGCGGGCCAAAGAAAAACGCCGCACTCGCAAGCGAGGCGGCGTTTGTTCCGTGGATCGGAATATCTTCGTGCGTGAGCGTCTCCACACTCGTCATGCCCGGGCTTGTCCCGGGCATCCACGTCCTTCCGCACGTATGGAGACGCGTGGATGGCCGGGACGAGCCCGGCCATGACGCCAGTGGAGGCGTCAGAACGTCAGCGCCTTCGCCTGCTTCACCTGCGGCAGCGCCTGCACCTTGGCGAGCAGATCGGCCGGCACCGCGCCGTCGACCTCGACGAGCGCGATGGCATCGCCGCCCTGCTCGACACGGCCGAGATGGAAGGTCGCGATGTTGATCTTGGCGTCACCCAGGAGGCTTGCGAACTTGCCGATGAAGCCCGGCTTGTCCTCGTTGGTGACGTAGATCATCGACTTGCCGAACTCGGCGTCGACGCGGATGCCCTTGATATCGACCAGCCGCGGCTTGCCGTCGTGGTAAACGGTGCCCGAGACCGAGCGCTCCTGACGCTCCGTCGCGACCGTCACGGTGATGAGGCTTTCATAGTCGCTCTGAGCCGCGCGGGTCACTTCATCCACCACCATGCCGCGCTCCTTGGCGACGACGGGCGCGGACACCACGTTGACCTCGCCCAGCATCGGACGCAGCAGGCCGGACAGCGCGGCGGAGGTCAGTGCCTTGATCTTCATCTCGGCGACATGGCCCTCATAGGTGATCGTGACCTTCGAGATGCCGGTCTCGGTGAGCTGGCCGGCAAAGGAGCCAAGCTTCTCGGCGAGCGCGATGAAGGGCTTCAGCTTCGGCGCTTCTTCGGCGGTAATCGAGGGGAAGTTGATGGCGTTGGAGATCGCGCCGGACAACAGATAGTCCGACATCTGCTCGGCGACCTGAAGCGCGACGTTCTCCTGCGCCTCGGTTGTGGAGGCGCCGAGATGCGGCGTGCAGATCACGTTGGGATGCCCGAACAGCACGTTCGAGGTCGCGGGCTCCTCGATGAAGACGTCGAAGGCAGCGCCGGCAATGTGCTTGGCGTTCAGCGCATCCACCACCGCCTGCTCGTCGACCAGGCCGCCGCGGGCGCAGTTGATCAGACGAACGCCTTTCTTCATCTTGGCGATCGCGGCCGCGTCGATGATGTTCTTGGTCTTCTCGGTGAGCGGGGTGTGCAAGGTGATGAAGTCGGCGCGCTTGAGCAGGTCATCGAGATCGACCTTCTCGACGCCAATGTCCTTGGCGCGCTCCGGCGACAGGAAGGGATCGAAGGCGACGACCTTCATGCGCAGGCCTAGCGCGCGGTCGCAGACGATCGAACCGATATTGCCGCAGCCGATCACCCCCAGCGCCTTGCCGGTGATCTCGACGCCCATGAAGCGGTTCTTCTCCCACTTGCCGGATTGCGTGGAGGCATCGGCCTGCGGAATTTCGCGTGCCAGCGCCAGCATCAGGGTGATGGCGTGCTCGGCGGTCGTGATGGAATTGCCGAACGGCGTGTTCATCACGATGATGCCCTTGGCCGTGGCTGCCGGGATCTCGACGTTGTCGACGCCGATACCGGCGCGGCCGATCACCTTCAGGTTGGTCGCCTTCTCGATGATCTTGGCGGTCGCCTTCGTCGCAGAACGGATCGCAAGGCCGTCATAATTGCCGATGATCTCGGCCAGCTTGTCCTTGTCCTTGCCCAGGTTGGGCTGGAAGTCGACCTCTACGCCGCGGTCTTTGAAGATCTGCACGGCGGCGGGCGAGAGCGCGTCGGAAATGAGAACTTTGGGTTTGGTCATCTGAACGTTTCCTTCACCCTCCCCTGGATGGGGAGGGTCGGCGCTTCAGCGCCGGGGTGGGGTGAAACTGTCGATGCGAATTTTGGTAGTGCGCCGGGTGGAGAGATCACCCCACCCCGACGCACCTAACCGTGCGTCGACCCTCCCCCTCCAGGGGAGGGTCAAAAAACTACGCCGCCTTCGGCAGCGCGGCCTTGGTCTCGGCAAAGGCCCAGTCGATCCACCGGGTCAGGAGCTCGACGTCCTTTGCTTCTACCGTGGCGCCGCACCAGATGCGCAGACCCACGGGCGCGTCGCGATAATACGCGAAATCGAAGCCGGCGCCTTCCTTCTCGACCAGCGCGACGAGCTTCTTGCAGAACTCGGCCTGCGCGTCGGACGAGAGCGAGGTGATCGCCGGATCGGTGAACCTCAGGCACACCGAAGTGTTGGAGCGGATTGCCGCATCCTTCGCCAGGAAGTCGATCCACGGCGTCTTCGCCTTCCAGTCGGCGAGCACCTTGGTGTTGGCATCGGCGCGGGCGATCAGAGCCTTCAGGCCGCCGATCGACTTCGCCCAGTTCAGCGCGTCGAGATAGTCCTCGACGCAGAGCATCGACGGCGTGTTGATGGTCTCGCCGACGAAAATGCCTTCGTTGATCTTGCCGCCCTTGGTCATGCGGAAAATCTTCGGCAACGGCCAGGCCGGCTTGTAGGTCTCGAGGCGTTCCACCGCGCGGGGCGAGAGGATCAGCATGCCGTGCGCGGCCTCGCCGCCGAGCGCCTTCTGCCAGGAGAAGGTGACGACGTCGAGCTTGGGCCAATCGAGAGCTTGCGCGAATGCGGCCGAGGTGGCGTCGCAGATGGTCAGGCCTTCGCGGGTCGCGCTGATCCAGTCGGCGTTCGGCACGCGCACACCAGAGGTGGTGCCGTTCCAGGTGAAGACGACGTCGCTGTTCTGATCGACCTTGGAAAGATCCGGAATTTCACCGTAAGCTGCATTGAGCTTGGTGACGTCCTTGAGCTTCAATTCCTTGACGATGTCGCTGACCCAGCCTTCGCCAAAGGATTCCCAGGCGAGCGTGGTGACGGGGCGTGCACCGAGCAGCGACCACAGCGCCATCTCGACCGCGCCGGTATCGGAGGCCGGAACAATGCCGATGCGATAATCGGCGGGCACGTCGAGCACCTCGCGCGTCAGATCGATCGCAAGTTTGAGCTTGGTCTTGCCGATCTTCGCGCGATGCGAACGGCCGAGAGCTGCGTCCTTGAGATTTTGGGCGGTCCAGCCGGGGCGCTTGGCACAGGGGCCGGAGGAGAAATGCGGCACGAGGGGCCGCGAAGCGGGCTTCGCTGCAGTCATGATCTACCCTTCCAGATAGTAAGCCTCCCGTTGGGGGGAGGTGTCCCGCGGCGGCTAATACGGGAAACGGGCAGAATCGTCAAGGAAGTTTCGGCGTCTCACGGTGGAGTGATGCCGTTTCCGCCGTCTTCTCAGGAGCTTCCACGGCATTCAGCAAGCCCGTCGCCTCGCTGATCAACTGCGCAGCTCGGCGCCGGCTGGCGACCTTCAAAATGCATTTGTCGTCGGCCTGCACAACGTAATCGTTGCCGACCTTGATCAATGAATAGCTTGTCATTGAAATCCCCGAACCGACCGAGCCCGGTGTCCAGACGCAACCTAGCATCGATCGTTCCCCGACGAACATGAACGAACGCCCGGTAGTTTATCAGCCCTTAACCGGAACGGATGCGCAGGCAGATTTTGCAGATGATGCAACGGTCGCGCGGAAGGTGCGTCAAAAGCGGACAGTCATGCCGACATGGCTCGCGGTGAATCCGAGCCACTTGTAGAAGCGTTGTGCATCGACGCGGCTCTGATGCGTCAGCAACTCGACCAGATTACAGCCCTTCGCGCGAGCTTCCGCGACGGCCCATTGCACGAGCTGCTCGCCGATGCCGCGGCAGTCGGAGGCGACGCGCACGTCCTCCAGGAGACCACGCGAACCGCCTTGCGAGCTCAGGCCCGGCAGGATGGCGAGTTGCAGGCAGCCGACCACCCTGCCCGTGCCGTCCACCGCGACCACGAGCGTCAGAGCGGGATTTTTATCGACCGCAACGAAAGCCCTGAAATAGGACTCAGGCTGCGGCTCCTCCAGGCGCTCGCGTGCGCGGCCGAGACGATCGTCGGCGAGCATCGCGACAATCGCGGTCACGTCCTCGCGGCGGGCGCGGCGGATCGAGAGGATATCGGCAGTCATGACGGGCCCCGAGCTCAGCTCGCCGGCGGAAGATCAAGACGGCTCTCGGTCTCCGCGATCCAGCGGCGGATGGCAACGTGGCGGCCGAGATCAAAACCGCCTTCATGGGCCAGACGGGTATAGGCGAGCAGCGAGACGTCTGCGAGCGAGGTGGTCTCGCCGACGAAGCAGCGGCTGGTGGCGAGATGCTGTTCCATACGGTCAAGCGCCGCGTAGCCGCGCTTGACCTTCTCCGGGTCGAGCTCGGAGACGTCCTTGCCGAGATAGACCATCTGGAAACGGCACACCGCGATATAGGGCTCGTGGCTGTACTGCTCCCAGAACAGCCATTCGTCCATCTTGGCCGCGGCAAAGGCATCGCGCGGAATGAGGTCGCTGTCGCGGGCCAGATAGCGGATGATCGCATTGGACTGCGCCAGCGTGCGGCCGTCGTCGAACGCGACGGTCGGCACCTGGCCGGCGCCGTTCATCCCGAGGAATTGCGGCGTGCGCGTTTCGCCCTTGCGCGTGTCGATCTCAACCCACTGATACGGCAGCTTGAGCCTGTCACAGACCCACTTCACCTTCAGGCAATTGCCGGAGTTCGTATCGCCGTAGATCTTCATCGTCGCTGCTCCCATCGCAGCGACAAAAGCATCAGGGCGGCGCGATCCTGTCAACCGGCGTTGAGCGCAGTGCTCAGAACTTGTAGCCGAGACCGGCGCGAACGGTGTTGATGCTGGTGTCGACCTGGCTGGTGAAGCGGATGTATTCCCACTCGGCCCGCATGAAGAGACCGCCCGTGAGGTTCACGTCGACGCCGAGGCCACCCGTGTAGCCGTAGATCAGGTGGTTGTGCACCGCGTCCGTCGCGCTCAGCGGCGTGAGTGCGGTGAACGGCCCGGTCTGTGCCGAGGCGATCGCGTCGTTGACGGTGACCGAGCGCGTGATGTCGGCGTTGCCGAGCGCGAAGCCGCCGAACATGTAGGGCAGGAAACAACCCCAGGCATAGGCGGCGCGGCCGCGGAACGTCGCCATGTCCTTGATCGAGATCGAGGCGGACGACGTCACCGCGACGTCGTGGAAGTTGCCGTCGGAGAGCGCGCTGCCGCTGACGAGCTCCTTGAACGCACTCGACGAGCCACCGAACGAGCCATGAAGGTAGCTGACCTCAAGACCCAGAACGACATCTTCCCACTGTCCGTTGTATCCGAAGAAGGCGCCGTAGCCGCTGGAGCGACTCGAGGTCTTGCCGAGCCCGAGATTCCAGTTGGCGACGTCCATCTCCTGAATGACGTTGTGATCGAGCAATGCAGCGAGCATGGTGGAGTTCGAGCCGCTGAAATTCTCGTCCGACGAGCCGTAGCCGCCCTGGCCGCCGACGTAGAAGCCCTGCCAGTTGACGCTCGACCGGCTGAGGCCATCGCTCAGGCTGCCGCGCAGGATCGGGAGATCCGGCATATCGGCTGCCTGCGCGGCGGACACCACGCCCCATATCGCCGCCGCCCACAAAAGCCTACGCATTGCAACGCTCCATCGAACTCGAACTTGTCGCTGATGATCATGGCCCGTTAACCTTAACCAATGGTTGCGTTACGCGATTTCGGCGCAATCAAGCCATGAATTTTGCGCAAAGCGAAACGGCGCGGGATGATCCCGCGCCGTTAAGACGTCTTAACCGATTGGGGCTGCAATCAGCCCTTGGTGACCAGCGGCGGCGGCGCGTAGACCGGCGGGCTGTCGAGATTCCAGCGCACGCCGAGCGTTAGGTCGTGCGAGGTGAGGTCCTTGACCGTGAACGCGCTGCGGTTCACCACGGTGACACCATCGAAGGAGTTGGTCGGACCGGTGACTGCATCGCCCAGGCTGATGTAACGATACGCCAAGTCGAGCGTCACGTTTGACGTAACCTTGTAGGCAAGGCCGGCATGGAGGGCCCAGGCAAGATTCCATTTTCCGGAGTCGGCTGCATAGACGACGCTGCTGCTCTGAAAGCCGCCGGTCGAGGCCAAGCCATCGTCGCGAAAGCCGCTGAGGCGATTGTACGCGCCGCCAATGCCGGCGCCCACATAAGGCGTCACGCACCACCAAGTACCGAGATCGAAATAGGCGTTGGCCATAACGACCCATTCGGATTTGCTTCCCGAGTAGTTGTCGGCAAAGAACTGGTTATTGGCGATCGCGTAGGAAGAAGTCGCCGTGACGTTCTGCGAACCGTGAAGGTTGGCCTTGCCGCGATATTCACCGGTGAGATCCGCGCGGAACCAGTTGTTGAACTGGTAGCCTACGCCGAGCCTGTACAGGGGCGAACTATCGAAGCCAAACCCCTGGTTCTGCAGCGAGCCGGGGAAATTGGTATTGACAGCATCGATGCTCGCGCTGTGCAGGCTCTTCATGCTCTGATTGGTCATGCCGATATCGCCGCGCAGATACCAGCCTCCGAAATCGGCGGGCGGAGCCGGCGGCGCGTACATGGGCGGCGCGGCGATCGGCATGTCGGCGGCGAACGCCATCGACGAGATCAAAGTTGCCGCACCCGCGGCAAGGAGAGACTTAACGCTACGCATTGCTTCGTCCTTTTGGCCGGTGAGGCAAAATACGGAAGCCCCACGTTCTGAAAACTCACGGGCGGACGATGGCACTAAATGCTTAAGCGCCGCTTAACCCTAATTTTTAAGGTTGATTTTTCCCCACCGCACACGCGCACGCAGCGAGAGCGTTGCAAAAGTGCGCCGCCTGCACGGTTCAATTGCTAACGATGTATGAAGGTGCGGCGCAGCCAAACAGAATGCGTTAACGCGCGTGCTGCGGCAGTTTTGGCAGGAACACCGCCAGCAGACCGATCGCCGGCAGATAGGCGCAGATCTGATAGACGAACTCGATCGAGGTGTGGTCGGCAAGCTTGCCGAGCACGGCCGCGCCGAGGCCACCGATGCCGAAGGCCACGCCAAAGAACACGCCCGAGATCATCCCGAAACGATGCGGCACCAGCTCCTGCGCGAACACGATGATCGAGGACGTCGTCGAGGAGATGATCAGCCCGATGAACACCGTGAGTACAGCACTCGCGTGGAGTCCGGCATAGGGCAGCGCCAGGGTGAACGGCAGCGCGCCGACGATCGAGATCCAGATCACGATCTTGCGGCCGAAGCGATCTCCGAGCGGACCGCCGAGGAACGCGCCGACCGCATTCGCCGCGAGGAAGATGAAGAGATAGATTTGCGCTGCCTGCGTCGACACGCCGAAGCGGTCGATCAAATAAAAGATGTAATAGCTCGACAGGCTCGAGACATAGAGCTGCTTGGAGAACAGCAGCGCCACCAGCACCAGAAGCGCGACCGCGACGCGCCGCGAGCTCGGTCCGTCGGGATGAGCATGGATCGGCTGCTCCTTCTTCGTCGTGATCTGCGGCGCGTACCAGCGGCCGATGCGCCAGAGGATGACAATCGCGAGAAACGCGATCGAGGAGAACCAGGCGATGCTGCCCTGCCCGAACGGCACCACGATCAGCGCCGCCAGCACCGGGCCCATCGACGTGCCGAAACTGCCGCCGAGCTGGAACACCGACTGCGCAAAGCCGTAGCGGCCGCCAGAGGCAAGCCGCGCGATGCGTGCCGATTCCGGGTGAAACACCGCCGAGCCGAGCCCAACCAGCGCGGCGGCACCCAGGATGATCAGATACTGATGCGCGGCGCTGAGCAGCAGCAGGCCGAAGAAGGTCGAGGCCATACCGATCGACAGCGAGTAAGGCTGCGCCTTCTTATCCGTGTAGTGCCCGACCACCGGCTGGAGCAGCGAGGCCGTGAACTGGAAGGCCAGCGTGATCATGCCGATCTGCGCGAAATCCAGCGCGTAGGTATCCTTCAGGATCGGATAGACCGACGCGATCAACGACTGCATGGTGTCGTTGAGGAAGTGCGAGAAGCTGATGCCGGCGAGCACGATATAGGCCGGCCCTGCGCCCAGCTTGCGCGACACGGCCGCCATGTCGGCCACGACGACGGGCTCGGTCAGCGTTTCCTCGGGTACGACGACAGGCTTGTTCAAGGGATTGATTCCAGGCAGGCGCGACGAACAGCCGCACTTGCTAGTTACGATGCAAGCAGCGGCCGGACCAGCGCTAATCGCCCATGGCTGGGATGCGCGTCGCGCCCCGTCCAACTTTCCCCAAGTTCGTAGCCCGGATGTAGCGAAGCGCAATCCGGGAGCCCAATTGGCACGGTCCCCGATTTCGCTGCGCTCCATCCGGACTACGATGGTGCTTCACGTAACGATGTGCCTCAAGCTGCAGCCTGTCCGAGCGCGGACACGATTGTATCGACGACTTCCTCGACCAGGATGCGGTCCTCGCCCTCACCCATCACGCGGATCACGGGCTCGGTGCCGGAGGAGCGGATCAGGAGCCGGCCGTGGCCGTTGAGCCGCTTCTCACCGTCGGAGATCGCCAACTTCACGTCGCTGTCGTCGAGCGGCTTGCCGCTCTTGTAGCGAACGTTTTTCAGGATCTGCGGCAGCGGATCGAAGCGATGACAGACTTCGGAGACCGGACGACGCAGCTTCTGCACCACCGCCAGCACCTGCAATGCGGCGACGAAGCCGTCGCCGGTGGTGGCGTAGTCGGACAGGATGATGTGGCCGGACTGCTCGCCGCCGAGATTGTAGCCGCCGCTCAGCATCTGCTCGAGCACGTAGCGGTCGCCGACAGGCGTGCGCACCAGATCGAGCCCCTGCCCTTTCAGGAAACGCTCGAGCCCGAGATTGGACATCACGGTCGCGACGATGCCGGGCCGCGACAGCCGTCCGTCTTCTTTCCAGCTCTGAGCGATCACCGCGAGCAGCTGGTCACCATCGACGATGTGGCCGCGCTCGTCGACCAGGATGACGCGATCGGCATCACCGTCGAGCGCGATGCCGATGTCGGCGCGCATCTCGCGCACCTTCTTCGACAGCGCCTCCGGCGAGGTCGAGCCGCATTCCTTGTTGATGTTGAAGCCGTCGGGCTCGACGCCGATCGGCACGACGTCGGCGCCCAACTCCCACAGCGCTTCCGGCACCACCTTGTAGGCGGCGCCATTGGCGCAATCGACCACGACGCGCAGCCCGTCGAGCGACAGATCGCGCGGCAGGGTGCGCTTGGCGAATTCGATGTAGCGGTCATGCACGCCGTCGATGCGGCGGGCTCGGCCCAAGCTCGCACTTTGTGCGAGCTTCTTATCGAGGGACTCGTCGAGCAACTGCTCGATCTGCCTCTCGACGTCGTCGGACAACTTGAAGCCCTGCGGGCCGAACAGCTTGATGCCATTGTCCTCGAACAGATTGTGCGAGGCCGAGATCATGACACCGAGATCGGCGCGCATCGACTTGGTCAGCATTGCGACCGCCGGCGTCGGCATCGGGCCGACCAGCAGCACGTCCATGCCGACGGACGTGAAGCCCGCGACCATCGCATATTCGATCATGTAGCCGGACAGGCGCGTGTCCTTGCCGATCACGACCCGATGGCGATGCTCACCGCGCTGAAACGCAAGGCCGGCGGCCTGGCCAACCTTGAGCGCGAGCTCCGGCGTGATCAGTCCGTTGGCACGGCCTCGAATCCCGTCGGTCCCGAAATATTTGCGGCTCATAAGACTCCCCCACGCGGCAACCGGGAATCCCCAATACAACCACCGGATGCCATCGAAGGCACCGCATCCCTGATTGCGCCGGCGTCTTATAATGCCATTGCAGCTAAGTTGGCTTCAAGAAATATGATGAATCATTACGGAACCCGGCACACCAAACGGTCCGGTAACCCTTTGTTAATATTGAAACTCTCGCCAAACGTCCGCGAACCAATGGAACCCTTGCGGCGACTATTCAGAGCGCTTGACATGCCGATCGCCGCGAGTCGGCGCAGGCTGAGTGACGTTGACCGGATCGGAGGCCGGAAAGGTCTCCTCCAGCCCTTCTTCGAGCGCCTGGTCGAGGCGATGCTTCTCGTCGGCATCCGTGGATTTCGGCGCGGGTTGCGGTCTGGTCATGGCGCCCTCCTCGCAAACGATTTGGCTGTGCACCCATCCATGCTAGATGACCCCTAAATCCGTTGACGCAAGGACGGGCCGGGGAACGTCATGAAGCATATCACCTGCATCGAAGATTTACGTGCGCTGCACAAGCAGCGCGTGCCGAAAGCGTTCTTCGACTATTGCGACCGAGGCTCCTATGCCGAGGAAACGTTGCGCGCCAATCGCGACGATCTCCAGCAGATCAAGTTTCGTCAGCGCATCCTGGTCGACGTCTCCAAGCGCGACACCTCGACCACGATCCTCGGCGAGCCATCGACCATGCCGCTGGTTCTCGCGCCGGTCGGGCTGCTCGGCATGCAGCATGGCGACGGCGAGATCCACGCCTGCCGCGCGGCGCAAGCCGCAGGCATCCCGTTCACGCAGTCGACGATGTCGATCTGCTCGATCGAGGACATCGCAGCCAATGTCGAGAAGCCGTTCTGGTTCCAGCTCTACGTGATGAAGGACCGCGGTTTCATCAAGGACCTGATCCAGCGCGCGATTGCCGCCAAGTGCAGCGCGCTGGTGCTCACGGTCGATCTCCAGGTGATCGGGCAGCGCCATGCCGACGTCAAGAACGGCATGACGGTACCGCCCGAGTGGTCGCTGTCGAAACTCATCGATTTCGCGACCAAGCCGAGCTGGGTTTCCGGCGTGCTGCGCGGCAAGCGCCGCACCTTCGGCAACATCGCCGGCCACGTGAAGAACACCGAGGATCTCAATCGCCTGGCAGAATGGACCGCCTCGCAGTTCGATACGTCGCTGAACTGGAAGGACGTTGAGTGGGTCCGCAGCATCTGGCCGGGCAAGCTCATCATCAAGGGCATCCTCGACGTCGAGGATGCCGAGGAGGCCGCAAAAACCGGCGCGCAAGCCCTCGTCGTCTCCAACCATGGCGGCCGGCAGCTCGACGGCGCGCCGTCCTCGATCGAGGTACTGCCCGAGATCGCGGATGCGGTCGGCGACAAGATGGAGATCATGTTCGACGGCGGCATCCGCTCCGGCCAGGACGTGATGCGTGCGCTCGCGCTCGGCGCAAAATCCTGCATGATCGGCCGCGCTTATGCGTATGGGCTGGGCGCCGGCGGTCAGGCCGGCGTCGCCAAGGCGATCGACATCATCCAGAAGGAGCTGCTGACGACCATGGGTCTGTGCGGCGTCAACAGGGTGGACGAGATCGACGATCACATCATCGCGGTCTAGAGCGCGACGAAATCAGGCTTTGATGAAGGTGCGCTCCCTCCCCCCGCCTGCGGGGGAGGGCTGGGGAGAGGGTGTCTCCTCAGTGAACAATCCCCAAGCGGAGAGAGCCTCACCCGGCGCTACGCCATGGCCGAGGCCTAGCCTCGGCGTTCCTTAGGGAGGACGGCCGCCGAAGGCGGCCTATGCCTCTCCCGCAGGCGGGAGAGGTTGAGCAGGCCCGTACCAATCGATTCAACCAAACCTATCGCGCTCTGGGACCGCGCGCGACGTACCGCGACTTACCACCAGCCTTGTTGCGGCTGCCAGTACTGGTTGCCGCCGCGCCGGCGCGGATTGACGGGTTGCGGGTTCGGGTCACGCGGCTGGAAGAAGAAACCGAAGCCGTTGTTGTCCCAACCGTCGTCGCTCGCAACGGCCATGGGGGCCGTCGGCTTGCGCGTAATAAACCCGCCCTGGGGCTGGTTGTTCAGCACCGCGACGAACTCGGTGCGATAGTTGGTCTCGCTGCTCAGCGGCTCGTCCGAGATGATGATCGAGGATCGCGGCATCGCGGTTGGCGCGATGCGGTCGAGCACATCCAGCGGGATGGTGATGCGGTCGAGCGCGTCCTTGGCGTCATCGCCGCTGTCGATCGTGACCACGCTCCAGCGCAGGCCTGAGTCGCTCTTCGCCATCGCCGTGAAAATATGGGTGCCGAACGGCCTGTCGGGATTGCGGATCGTGACGGGAACCTCGATGCTCGTATCGAACACCTCGCCGCCGCCGTCCGGCGCAGGCTTATGCGTATTGCGCCGCACGTAAAGCTTCTGTGTCGCGCGGCTGACGTAGACCGAGACCGGCTCGAGCGCGAGCCTCGCCTCGGTCGCCGCCTTGACGGCGTCGGCCTTTTTGGTCGCTGCGGCCTTGGCGGCGTCTTTGGCGGCGGCGGCGGCATCGCGCTTGGGCTGCGCGCTGGCCTTTGCGGCGTCGAGCTGGGTCGCCGCGTCGGCGGCCTTGGTGGCGGCTTTTTGCTTCAGCTCCTCGGCCCGGGCCTTGACCTGATCGGTCTTTGCGGCGGCGAGCATCTTGTCCGTGTAAGCGAGCTCGGCATCAGCGCTTTTCTTCTGCTGTTCCAGCTTGCGCAGCGCCGCGGGAAGCGCTGCGGCCTCGCGCGCCGTCGTCGCGGCGGCTTGCTTCGTCTCATCGGCTGCGCGGGTAGCCTCTTCTGCCTCGCGAGAAAGCGCATCGGCCCGCCCCGGGGCCGCAGCAATGGCCTCCTTCTTGGGCACGAACAGCGCCGGATGAGAGAAGTCGACCGGTGCGGCGTCGTTCGGCGAGATGATCACCCGCATCCCGATGTTCGTCTTGTCGAACAGATTCTCCGCAAAGCCGTAGGGCATCCGCACGCAGCCGTGCGAGGCCGCATAGCCGGGCAGCGGACCGCCATGCAGCGCGATGCCGTTCCAGGTGATGCGCTGCATGTTCGGCATCCAGGCATCGTCGTACATGGTCGAGTGGTGGTCCTTGTCCTTCTCGATGACGGCGAAGACGCCGGCCGGCGTCTCGCGTCCTGTGGTGCCGGTCGACACCGGCGCGCGCAGGATCCAGCCGTCGGCGTCGTAGAAGGTGACCTGCTGGCTCTTGATCGACACGATCGCCATGATCGGCTCGCCCGCCGCGCGCGGCGCGACCGCTTCGGCTACGGGGCGCACCTGCTTCGCGGCCGCGTCGGTGGTCAGCGCCACCAGCACGGCCATCGCCGCGATCGTTACAAGGCCGGCAGGCCGCCAACGCCGCATCGCCAGAGTGGATTGCGCCGTCGTCGATCGATTTGCCATGCCGTACCTCGGTTGAAATAGTCGTCTGCGCTCAGCGTCGACTTAAGGCCAGATTGTGATCTTTGGATTAAATAACTGTCGCCATCGCAATTGGCTCCCGAGGATTATCGGCGGGTTCGATGGCAAATTTCTGATATACGACGGCCCGCGCGGGAGGAAGGGCAGCTTTCGGGCAAAAAATGGGCCGGGAGCCCAACAGCGCGCAAGGCTGCTGGCTCGCCCGCAGCCTGGGTTGACCGGGCGTGGATCGGTCCAATGCTTTGACGGCTCCTTGAGGCCCAAACCGGGACGACGAGCCGTGCCGCCCGGAAACGACGCCCGCAGTCACATCGGGGGCGTCACTCCGTCGCGGCCGACATTGACACGGTTGGCTTCGAGCGAACCGTCCTCCTTCTTGGCCGCGCCGAAGATGATAAGCTTCGCGCCCGGCTTCACCTCGGATTTGTCGCTGGCGACGAAGGTGACGATCGGCGTGTCCGGCGGCACCACGATCTTCTTCTCGCCGTCCTTGTATTTGAGCAGGATGTTCTGGCCATCGGTGCCCTTGACCGTCTCGGCCACGGTCGCATTCGTCATGGTCGAGTTGGCGCGCGCATCCCAGGGTCTAAAACCTTCGGCCGCGCCACGCTGGTTCTCCGGGAATATGTGCACGGCAATCGCCCGCTGCGACCCGTCGGGCTCAGGCATGCCCGTGACGCCGATATAGGAGCCCTCCTTGATCTCCGACAGCGCAGTCCTGACGACGGCGAACACCGCCACGTTGTCGGTCATGCGGACCTTCACGTCGCTGCCTTCGCGAGTCTTGATGCCAAGCATGTTGCCATCGACGGTCTCGATGCTCCCGCGGATACGGACCGTCGGTGCCTGCTGCGCCGACGCGATCGAAGACAGAAACGCAGACGACGCAATGGCAATGGTAGCAAGCGAGGCCACGAGCGTGTGTGGCCTCCGGGCGTTCAGTTCCTGCATGGCGTCCCTCCAGGGTGGTTGCGCCGGTCAATCATCGCAACCCCAGACTCGGATGCCTATTCCGCTGTCCTGCGCTTTGTTGCGATCACGAAAATCGACCGGCGCACCGCGAGCGCCTCACATCGGCGGCGTCAGGCCGTCGCGGCCGACGCTGACGCGGCTGGTCTCGAACGATCCGTCCGCCAGCTGCTTGACGAAAGCGATAATCTTGGCGCCCTCTTTCAGGTCCGATTTATCGCCGGGCACGTAGGTGACGACCGGCGTCTCCGAAGAAACGAACACCTTCTTCTCGCCGTCCTTGTATTTGACGAGCAGAGTGTGACCGTCATTGCCGACCACGCTCTCGGCCACCGTCGCATTGGTCATGCTTGAATTCGGCCGCAGATCGTACGGACGCGAACCTTCGCCGGTGCCGCGCATGCTTTCCGGAAAGACATGGACCTCGACGGCGTTCTGGCCGCCGTCCGGTCCCGGCACCGTGGTCGCTCCGATGAAGGAGCCGACCTTGATATCAGAAAGGGCGATCCTGGTGATCCCCGCGACGCGCAGGTCGGGGGCGACATGCAGCCTGATATCCTCGCCGCTGCGTGACTTCACCGACAGCAGATCGCCATCGACTTTTTCGATCGTTCCGCGGACCCGTGTCGGCACAGGCGCCTGCTGCGCGACGGCGTAGAGCGTGGACAGGCCCACCATCGCGACAGCGACGAGCGGACGCGTGAAAGTTGCACGTTGAACAGGCATGAAAAGTCTCCGATTGTCCCACGAGGACAGGACCCCGGAGGCCGCGTCCTATTCTCTCAAGATTTTGTGAGATCGGCCTCGACCAGCGCGCGCAGCTCTGCCGTCACCTGCGGCCGCCTGCCGAACCACAGCTCGAACCCGCGCACGGCCTGGTGCAGGAGCATGCCGAACCCGTCGGCGGTCTTGAGCGCGCGTGCCTGCGCGGCCGCGAGCAGTGGCGTGATCAGCGGAACATAGACGAGGTCGGCAACGACCGCCTGCTGCGGCAGGAGCGTGATGTCGAGTTCGAGCGCCGGCTGACCACGCATGCCGAGCGACGTCGTGTTGACGAGCAGTCCTGCGCGCGGCAGCACGTCACCGATCGCGTCCCAGGCCAGGGGTTGCACGCGCGCGCCGAACGCAGTCGCAAGCGTCTCGGCCCGCGCAATGGTGCGGTTAGCGAGATGGACGCGACTGACGCCGCGTTCGAGCAGGCCGAACACGACCGCGCGGGACGAGCCGCCGGCACCCAGCACCAGCGCCTCCTCGGCCGCATCCCAACCCGGTGCGCTGGCGTCGAGATTGTTGATGAAGCCTTCGACGTCGGTGTTGGTCGAATGCAGTTCGCTACCCGCAAGCCACAGCGTGTTGGCGGCACCGACCGCCTTGGCGCGCGCATCTGGCGTCGAGAGCGCGAGCACGTCCTCCTTGTGCGGGATCGTGACGTTGCCGCCGACGAAACCGCGCAACGACAGCCGCAGCACGAAGTCGCGCAGATCCTCCGGCGGCACCGCCTCGATCACATAGCCGCCTTCGATACCGAGCGTGCGAAGCCAGTAGCGATGGATCAACGGTGAGCGCGAATGCGCCGCTGGCCATCCGATCAGGCAGGCTACGGGCGTCTTGGACACGGTTTTTCCTCGAAGGCGCAGGTTCGCAACAGTCCCTCCCGGGAGTTTGTCGGCGATCCATTTCGCGTCCGGCCCGCGCTGTCAAGCACGCGAGCGTCGCAGCGCCGTGCAAATCTCGCCCCCGGGAGGCAGGAGGGCGATGCCGCCGACATAGCCAGCGAACGCGCTCAGCACGGCGGCAAGCACGATTTTGCAACGGGAATCGAGCCTGGCTTCACGCACTATCCTCGCGTGCACGGAGGATGGTCACGAAGCTCAATGAATTGAAACGTGAAGCGTCGACGGCCGGCCTAGCGGCCGGCCGTCCAACGAGATGCCACCATCACGCCGCGTCGCGATGCGCGGCGATGATCTGATCGGCGGCGCGCCCCGTCACCTCGGCCATGTGGTCGAACTGGCGGGTGAAGCTGCCGGAGCCTGCGGTTGCGGAGCGCAGCTCGACGATGAGCTCCCCGATCTCGGCCTCCGGCATCATGGCGCGCACGCAGTCCCAGCCGCTCCAGCCGTCGCGGGTGTCGAAGCCGAGGATCTGGCCGCGCCGCGCCGACAGGATCGCGTTGATCTTGGCGGTGGCGTCCGTCGGGCAGACGATCTCGACGACATGGATGGGCTCAAGCAGCACCGGCTGGCATTGCGGCAGGCCTTCGTTGAGCCCGACCCGCGCCGCCGTGCGAAACGCGAGATCGGAGGAGTCGACGCTGTGATAAGAGCCGTCGGTCAGCGTCACCGCGACGTCAGTGACGGGGAAGCCTAGCGGGCCGCGCGTCAAGCCGTCGACGACGCCTTCCTCCACCGCCGGGATGTAGTTGCGAGGCACCGCACCGCCAACCACCTTCTCGGCGAATTTGAACCCTTCTCCACGCGCGAGCGGCTTGATGTCGAGCACGACGTCGCCGAACTGGCCGTGGCCGCCGGACTGCTTCTTGTGCCGGCCGCGCTGGACGATCGGCTTGCGGATGGTCTCCTGGTACCCGATCGCCGGCGGGTGAGACTTGACGTTGACGCCGAAGCGGTCACGCAGCCGCTCGCTGGCGACGCGCAAGTGCATCTCGCCCTGCCCCCACAGCACGGTGTCATGGGTTTGGGCGTTCATCACGATGACGAGCGAGGGATCTTCCTCGTGCAGCCGGGCGAGCGCCTGGCCGAGCTTGACGTCATCCTTGCGATCGGTGGCCGCGACCGAGATCGCAAGCACCGGCGGCGTCGGCTCGACCGCGATCAGCTGAGCCGGCTGGGTCTTGCCGGTCGAGATCGTGTCGCCTGTCTTGATCGGATCGAGCTTGCCGAGCGCGACCGTGTCGCCGACCTCCGCCGACGGGCGCTTGGTATCATAGGCACCGTTCACGGCGAGAATGCCGGAGATGCGCCCTGCGCCACCCGAGGCGGATTGCAGCGTTGCGCCGTCGTCGAGATGGCCGGCAAGCAAGCGCGTCAGCGACAGCTTTCCGCCATGCTGCGAATGCAGCGTCTTGAAGACATAGCCCAGCGCATCCTTGGTATCGGGCGTGCCAAGCCGCTTGGCGGTCTCTGCAATGCCGGGCGCCTCATGGCGCAGCGCTTTCATCAGGCGCAGCACGCCGTTCTCACGTGCCGCCGCTCCCAGCAGCACCGGGCAGATCAAGCCTTCGCGGAGTTCGCGCGAGAGATCGTCGAACACGGCATCGCGAGGCGGCTGGATGTCTTCGAGCAATTGCTCCATCAGCGCGTCGTCGTGATCGGCGAGCTTCTCCAGCATCGAGAAGCGGGCCTCCTTCTCGCGGTCGAGATTGCCGCCTTCGAGCGCGACGACTTCGGAGGCTTTGTGCTCGCGATAGACGAAGGCGCGCTCGAGCGCGAGATCGACGAAGCCCTCGATCAGCTCGCCGCTCCAGATTGGAATCTGACGCAGCACCAGCGGCACGCGGGAGGCCGGTTGCAACGTCTCGAGCGTCTCGCGAATGCGCTTGTTGGCGCGATCGATCTTGTTGAGGAACAGGAAGCGCGGGATCTTCATCTCCTCCAGCTCACGCAGGATGATCTGAAGCTGCGGCAGCTTCTTCTCGTCGGCCTCGCAGACCACGACTGCAGCGTCGACCGCGGGAAGCGCCGCGCGCATGTCGTGAGCGAACTCAACGGAACCCGGACAATCGAGGAAGGTGTAGCTGTCGCCCATGAAACTCGTGGTGGCAGCCGTCAGGCCAACGGTCATCTTGTGATGACGGGCCTCTGCCGTGGCGTCGCCCACCGAAGTCCCGGCGTCGACGCTGCCGGCACGCGGGATTGCGCCCGTTCGTGCCAAAATCGCTTCGAGAAGAGTGGTTTTACCGCTTTGGAAAGGGCCCACCAGCGCAATGCACCGTGGACCTCGGGGACTTCTGACGTCTTGTCCCATTCGCCGCCTCCTTCATGTGGAGCTCGGCCCGTGATTGGGTCGGCAAAGGTCGATGCTCTGCCCGTCCCTTCGTTTTGGCAAGCGCGAAACGTCGCTGCGGTGCGTCGTCGCCGAAAGCGTGCTTGACGTTATCGACCCGGCCGGAGTTCCAGGCTTTCGAGGCCCGCGGCAACGTTGAGTCCGACCTGGCCCTGCACGCTGAGCGGCTGGAGCGCGATCGAATTGTTGGAGCCGCCGACCAGCACGTTGCCGCCCAAGCCGACGCCGACCGACGCGCTGCCTTGCGCGCCGGCATAGTTGCCCGAGAGGTCGCCAGGCCCGAGGCGGTCGACTGGCGCGAACACGCCCCACGCCAGCGCCGTCTCCTGGGTGATGCCGAGGTCGAGACCAACTTTGCGGATGGTCGCGACGTAACGGTCCTCCGGCAGGCCTTCGGCACGCAGCACGCAGCCGAGATTGGTCACCGATCCAACCACGAAGCCGATGCTGGCGCCGCCGCGGCATTCGAGCACCCCGACCTGCACCATCCGCTGCTGCGCGCTCGCATTTGCGACGGACGCAACGATGCCAGCCGCGGCAAGCCCGGCGAGGAGGAGTGAACGGCGCATGGAAAGTCTCCGGCTATGATGTGATGCGAGCAGAGAGAGAGCGCCGCACCCGCGGCGCGCGAAGCGTCTATGCCATAATAATCTTGGTGGTTCCAGATCACCTGCGGTTCAAAAAAAGGCCCGCCTGGAAGCGGGCCTTTTTGTTTCATTGATCCGACGGCCTAGCGCAGGTTGCCGCAGAAGCGCTGGATGCGTTTGCAGGCGTCTTCGAGATCGGAGGTCTTGGTGGCGTATGAGATGCGGAAGGCCGGACCGAGGCCGAAGGCCGAGCCCTGCACGACCGCGACGCCTTCGCTTTCGAGGAGCTCAGTGACGAACGCCTCATCGTTTCCAATCACCTTGCCCGATGGCGCGGTCTTTCCGATCGTGCCGGCGCAGGACGGATAGACATAGAACGCACCCTCGGGGCGCGGGCACTCGATGCCATTCGCCTGGTTGAGCATGGAGACGACGAGGTCGCGGCGCTCCTTGAACACCTTGTTGTTCGCGGGGATGAAATCCTGCGGACCGTTCAGCGCTTCCACCGAGGCCCACTGCGCGATCGAGCAGGGGTTCGAGGTCGATTGCGACTGGATGGTCGACATCGCCTTGATGAGCTGCGCAGGACCGCCGGCATAGCCGATGCGCCAGCCGGTCATGCAGTAGGCTTTCGAGACGCCGTTCACGGTGAGCGTGCGGTCGTAGAGCTTCGGCTCGACCTGCGCGACGGTGGTGAACTGGAAGTCGTCATAGACGAGGTGCTCGTACATATCGTCCGTCATCACGAAGACATGCGGATGCCTCACCAGGACGTCGGTGAGCGCCTTCAGCTCGGCCTTGGTGTAGGCCGCGCCGGTCGGGTTCGACGGCGAGCAGAGGATGACCCATTTGGTCTTCGGCGTGATGGCACGCTCGAGCGCTTCGGCCTGGAGCTTGAAGCCGGTCGCGGCGGTGCAGACCACCGGAACGGGCTCGCCGCCGGCGAGCGCGACCATCTCAGGATAGCTGACCCAATAGGGCGCCGGGATGATCACCTCGTCGCCCGGATTGATGGTCGCCATCAGCGCGTTGTAGAGCACCTGCTTGCCGCCGGTGCCGACGATCACCTGGTTCGGCTTGTAGCTGAGGCCGTTCTCGCGCTGAAACTTCGCGATGATCGCTTCCTTCAACTCGGGGATGCCGTCGACCGCAGTGTACTTGGTCTTGCCGGCTTCGATGGCATGGATCGCGGCCAGCTTGATGTTGGCGGGCGTATCGAAGTCGGGCTCGCCGGCGCCGAGGCCGATGACGTTGCGGCCTGCCGCTTTCAGCGCGCGTGCTTTATCCGTGACCGCGATGGTCGCGGACGGCTTCACACGGTCGAGCGCAGCGGCAAGGAAGGACATCATCATCTCCTGGCGAGCGTCGTGAGCCCTTGAGCATCACGACTCTGATTGTGGGAATGATGCACCCTAGGACGGGTGGCGCTGCACCGCAAGAAACTTCGGCCTGTTGAGGCAAAAGTTTACGGCTCCGCGCCAACGAGGCCACGGATTTGCGCAATATTCCTAAACTTTGCTGCCGGAATGGCTCATATCCGGCAAGCATTGTCCTCCGAGCAATTTCGCTCCTTGCGGAAGGTGCAAGCCGCGGACCTGACGTGGCCGTGCAACCTGACGATGCGAAGTGATCGCGCAGATGATACCGCAACCATTCGCCGGCGCGAGATGAGCGCAAGCTGACGCAAGCGTGATGCGAATTGTTCGGTCGTGTTGAAATGATTTTTTGCGGCGTTGCAGTGCAGTAGCGATTTCAAGTTTTTCTAGCGCGCGGCCCTTGCGGCGGATTCGCAACGGCATCATTGTTTAGCCGCGTTGCAGGGCAACAAGCGGCGCCTTCCCATCACCGGATCAGAACCTCTGGAATGTACAAGCTCTATTCGATGCAACGCTCCGGCAACAGCTACAAGGTCCGCCTTGCGCTGGCGCTGTTGAACCTGCCCTACCAGGCAATCGAGATCGACATTCTGCGCGGCGAGAGCCGCACGCCGGATTTTCTTGCGAAGAATCCTTCCGGCCAGGTGCCGTTGCTCGAGGTCGGCGACGACCGCTACCTCGCCGAGTCCAACGCCATCCTCTGGTACGTGGCCGGCGGTACACCGCTCGCGCCCGAGCAACGCATCGACCGCGCCGAGGCGTTGCAATGGATGTTCTTCGAACAGCACGCGCTCGAGCCCAATATCGGTGCCGCCTATTTCTGGTTATCGCTGGTCAAGGGCGGCCGCGACCTTCAGACTCACGCGCTGGAGGACTGGATGGAGCGTGGCTATGGCGCGCTCCAGGTGATGGAAAACCACCTCAAGACCGCCGAATATTTTGCCGCCCGACAGCTCACCGTCGCCGACATCGCGCTCTACGGCTACACCCATCTTGCCGACCGCTGCGACTTCGACCTCTCGACCTTCCCGGCGGTCCAGGCCTGGCTGAAGCGGGTCGAGCAGGCCCCCGGCTTCGTGTCGATGGACTGGCGGCCGGCCGATATCGACGATCCCGCAAGCATCGCCGCGAGCGCCTGAGCGGGGCGAGAATACCGGGCACAACGTTAACCTTTGCCGCGATTTCGCCATGTTCGGCGCAGCCGCCGCCCCAATATTGCCGGTTGAAATTGTGACAGTGGTTTGCGTTGCGAGTGATTCGCTCGCGCGTTGAAGGATTTAGACCATGAATCGGGCGTCCGGCATGGTCGGCTTTCAGGGCCGATCCGCCCCCGTTGTCTCTTCCCGGTTGACAGGTGCCGTTGCGGCATCGCTCGCGATCGCAGCGCTGTCGCTGTGCCTGATCGTCACCCTGACGGTACTGACGACCCGGGCCACGATGGCGATGGGGCTTGCGGGCTGACCCCTCGTTCCATCCCGGACCACCACTCGGCACTTTCGGTGCCGGCCTGCGCAGACCGGCATCGCGACAGGACATCGATGAAGTCACCGGTGATCATCGTTGCAGTGACGCTGACCGCGGCGATCCTGGTCGCGGCATCGCTGTTGATTTTCGCCGGCGCACGCAAGAATACGGGCACTTCGACGCTGAACGTTCCGGCCGTGCGCAGCCATGTGACGGTGTAAGCGCACGCTGGCAGGCGCGCTCGCTCAAACGCGCTGCGATTTGGCGTAAAATCAGCGGAAAGCTCTGCACGCCGCCGCAGCCACGCCTTAAGCATCTGGCGCGAAATCGCACCGCAACGGTGCAACGATCGGCCACTCTCCTCGCGTTAGCTCGTCAGGGAGCAAGATAGGGCCATGCGCCTCGGATGGCGTACGATATCCGGTCCGGCGCTGACGGCAGCGACCGCGCTGCTGGCGCTTCTGCTCGATCGCTATCTTCCCGTCCCCTCGCCCGCACCACTGTTCGTCTGCATCGTCGCCTTTGCCGGCTCGCTGTCCGGCTTCGCCTCGGCCATGGCCAGTGCAAGTGTTGCGGTGATCGGCACGGCACTGTTCTTTCTCAACCACAAGGCCGTTCCCGGCTACGCCACGACCGACCTCGTACGGCTCGGCCTGCTCGCGATCACGGCAGCCGCCACCGCGGGGATTACCGGGCTGATGCGCGAGCGCCTGCTCGACGCTTTTGCGCTGGAGCGCCGGCATTACGCCACGGCGGAGCGCCTGTCGGCGGCGCTCGACCAGGTCGACATCGGCATTGTTTTGCTCGATGCAGAAACACGCGCCGAGTTCATCAACCGGGCGTTCCGCGATTATTTCTCACTGCCCGACGAGAGGGCCGAGAGCCGGCCGCCCTTCATCGCGCTGATGTATCACGGACGCGACACCGGCGCCTTCGAGCTGCCCGAGGATGAATTGAGCGCCTTCATTGCCGAGCGGATGGAGATGGTGAGGATGGGCGACGCCACACCGATCAATATCAAGCTCAGCAATGGCGAGGTGCTGCGCTTCGTCTGCACTGCGCTTCCCGATGGCGGACGCATGCTGAGCTACACGCCTGTGACCGACCTCGTCCGTCACAGCGACACGCCATCGCGCGCCGATTACTATCGCTCGCTGCGCGATCCCACCGGCCGCAAGCTGATCCGCTCTTTGCGCGTCGCCGAGTAGCGCAAGAGCAGGTTGATCAGCGCGGCAATCATACCGTATGAATGACGGCCCGCTTGGCCAGTCCCTCGCGTCCCCTTCGACCGCGGAATTTCGACATGTCCCTCAGCATTCGCGCCGTCACCCGGCAGGACTACGATCAATGGTTGCCGCTGTGGGACGGCTACAACGCGTTCTACGGCCGCTCGGGGCCGACCGCGCTCGCGCCCGAGATCACGCGAATGACGTGGCAGCGCTTCTTCGATGCCTACGAGCCGGTGCATGCGCTCGTCGCCGACAAGGACGGCCAACTGCTCGGCCTGACGCACTATCTGTTTCACCGCTCGACGACTGCGATCGAGCCGTCCTGTTACTTGCAGGACTTGTTCACGGCGCAAGCCGCGCGCGGCCAGGGCGTCGCCTCGGCGCTGATCTACGCCGTGTATGAACGGGCGAAGGCCGCGGGCTCGCCCCGAGTCTACTGGCAGACGCATGAGACCAACCTCACCGCGCAGCGCCTCTACGACAAGGTGGCGGAGCGCTCCGGCTTCATCGTCTACCGCAAGATCTTCTGAGCCGCGGTTGCAACCTGTGGATAAGCACGGCTGTCACCTGCACGTAACATTGCGGGACTAGGCTCCCGCTCGCGCCTGATCAGGCCCCCCGTCACCGATCACGCGCCCAAGCGGTCCCCGTCAGTCGCCGCGTCTGACCGGGGCCGCATTTTTTTGTGCGCATGGCAGCACCGCGGCCGTCGCCTTGCTGGCCGACCGCACGGCCGTCAGAATGGGAGCTCGTCCGCACGCTCCTCTGACAGGACCTCCCATGGAAATCCGTAATCTCGGCGCCTCCGGCCTGCGTGTCTCCGCCGTCGGCATCGGCTGCAACAATTTCGGCCAGCGAACTGATCTGGAGACCTCGCGCAAGGTGATCCACCGCGCGCTCGATCTCGGCATCACGCTGTTCGACACCGCGGACATCTATGCGGGCATGGGCGGTTCGGAGACGGTGTTGGGCACCGTGCTCGGCGACCGCCGCAAGGACATCGTGCTCGCGACCAAGTTCTCGAAGCCCATGTCGAGCGACGGTACCAAGCAGGGCGCCTCGCGCCGCTACATCATGAGCGCGGTCGAGGCGAGCCTGAAGCGGCTGAAGACCGATTACATCGACCTCTACCAGCAGCACGATTACGATCCGCTGACGCCGCTGGAGGAGACGCTGCGCGCGCTCGACGATCTCGTGCGCCAAGGCAAGGTCCGCTACATTGGCAATTCGAACTTCCCGGCTTGGCGTATCGCAGAGGCTGAGTTTACCGCGCGTGCGATGAACGTCAGCCGCTTCGTCTCGTGCCAGGATGAATACAGCCTGGTGGTGCGCGACATCGAGGACGACCTGCTGCCCGCCGCGCAAGAGTACAAGCTCGGGCTGTTGCCATTCTTCCCGCTGGCGAGCGGCCTTCTGACTGGAAAGTACCAGCGCGGCGCGGCGGCGCCTGCCGACACGCGCTTTGCCAAGGCGCCGGCGCTGCGCGACCGCTACGTCACGCCGCGTAACGAGGATATCGTCGAGAAACTCCAAGCCTTTGCCAAGGCCCGCGGCCACACCATGGTCGAGCTCGCCTTCTCCTGGCTCGCCGCGCGACCGCAGGTGGCGAGCGTGATCGCAGGCGCCACCCGCGTCGAACAGGTCGAGGAAAACGTCAAGGCGATCGCCTGGAAGCTCGGCGCGGACGAGCTCGCGGAGATCGACGGGATCACCAACAGCTGAAGCCTGCAGCGCGGCGCTACTTCCCGCCGCGCCCCACGGTCTGCATCACCTCAAAGCCTTCGAACTGGGGATGGCCGAGATAGAGCGGCTTGTTGTCGCCGGCTTTGTGATGCGCCGCGCGAAACGCCTCCGACTTGGTCCAGGCCTCGAAGGCCGCATAATTCGCCCACACGGTATGCGAAGCATAGAGCGTGTGGTCCTCGGCTTCCGGCCCTCTCAGCAGATGAAACTCGATGAAGCCCGGCACCTTGTCCAGATGCGTGTCGCGCGACAGCCACACCTGCTCGAAGGCAGCTTCGGACCCCTTGGCGACGCGGAAGCGATTCATGGCGATGTACATCTGGCGGATTCTCCTAACGCTCGACAACGTAGTTCGTCATTCCGGGCTCGCGCTTCGCGCGCCCCGGAATGACACCGAGTGTATCTCAACCAATCAGCCCTTTCATCGGCCGTGTCGCGCCGCTCTCAGGAAACACCGTCTCGGCGAGCACGCGATCGCTAAGGCCGAACTGATCCTGCAGCACGCCCTTGATCACGGAGCGCAGGTCGGTCGTCGGCTTGAGGTCGCGGCCTTCGTAGAGATTGCCGAGTTTCAAGCCCGGCCAGTCGGAGATCACGCGGCCGCCTCTCACGGCGCCGCCGGCGAGCAGCGCGATCGTGCCGGTGCCATGGTCGGTGCCGTCGGTGCCATTGATGCGGGCGGTGCGGCCGAATTCGGTTGCGACGACCACGACGGTGTCGCGCCAGCGATCCCCTAAACCGCTTTCGAACTCGGCAAGCGCGGCGTCGAGGCCGCCGAGCAGGAACGCGAGCCGCCCGACCGGACCGCCCTCATTGGCATGCGTATCCCAGCCGTCGAAGGCGAGTGCGGCGATGCGCGGGCCGTCGTCGGCCGCCATCAGTTTTGCAGCACCCTTCGCGACCAGGCGCATTTGCGCGACCGCATTGCCTCCCTTCGGCTTCATGTCGTCGCCGCTTGCCGCCTTCTCGAGCTGCAAGCCTTGCGACAAAGCGGACGCAAGCGGAGGGTCGCGGTGACGATAGAGATCGACGAGCCGCATCGCGGTGTCGTCATCGGCCTGTGGCAGCGCGACCGGCGCCCAGCCGACGGTCGGCGCGGCGCCGCGAAGCACCAAGGGCGTTGTCGGACCGACCGCAAGCCCGCTCGAGACGCGCTCGCCGCGCGGCAGCGCCTCCAGCGCGCGATTGAGCCATCCGGACTGCACGCGCCCGGGACCGGCATAGCCGCTTTCGAGTACGTCCTGGCCGTCGAAATGCGAACGGTCGCGATAGGGCGTCGACACTGCATGGATCACCGCGGCGTGCTTGTCGCGATACATGCGCGCAAATTCCGGCATCGATGGATGCAGCGCGAAGAACGAGTCCAGCATGAGCGCAGGATGCTCGCCGTCGCGCCTTAGCGCGATCGAGCCGTGCAGGCCGGCATAGTCGAGGTCGCCGACCGGCGCGACGGTCGCAAGGCCGTCGAGCGCGCCACGCAGGATCACCACGATCAGGCGGGGATCGCGACCGTCGGCCGCGCGCGCGAATTTCGGCAAGTACGCCCAGGCGGCGAAGGAGGCGCCGCCAAGCAGTAGCGCACGTCGCGAAGCGAGGAGCCGGTTCTCGGCGCAATCCATCGTCACCTCCTCTGCAGTTCCGGCGACATCAGGAGCAGCGCCAGGGCCTGCTGGCGCGATTCCGCGCGCTCGATGGTCCGCCGCGTCTCGGTCGAGGCCGCATCCGCCGCGGCGAATTCCAGCAGATCGAGCGGGTCGATATTGTTGCCGAGCCGCGCGCCGATCTGGACTGCGATGTCGAGCCTGAGCTTCATGCCCTCGGGCGCGGCCCAGGCGGCGTTGGTGTCGGGGAATCCGTTTGGTCCGGCAGGCGACCACAGCGGCTGTCCGAGCAGATTGAGGCTGCCCAGATATTGTCCGGGATCTTCCGGCACGCGCGCGAGCAGCCTGCCGCTCGCGACCAGGAATTCGTAAGGCGAGCGCATCTTGGTCAGCGGCGCAGCCCAGGCCTCGTTGGAATCGACGAGCGCAGTCGCAAGCGCCTTGAGGTCCCCATCGGTCTTCGCGAAGACGTCGCGCAGGCGCGCCACGAGCGCGGACGGTGGATCATCCGCAACGAAGTGACGGGCGAATTTGGTGGCGATGAAGTTCGCGGTCGAGGGATGGCGCGCGATATCGGCGAGCGCCGCTTCGCCCTGTGCGAGCCCCGCCGCGTCATAGGTCTTGCCGAGCAGCACCTGCGGCCCCGGCTGGTGGGCATTGGCGTTGAAGACGAAATTGCCGGGCTCGCCCAACCGGCCCTGCCGGCCGGCGAAGGTCCATCCCGTGATGATGCGCGCGAGCGAGGTGACGTCCTCCTGCGTGTAGCCGCCATTCACGCCGAGCGCATGCAGCTCCATGATCTCGCGCGCGAGATTTTCGTTGAGCCCGCGCTTGCGGTTCTGGCCAGCGCGCGAATCCGGACCCAGCGATTGCTGGTTGTCGAGGAAGAACAGCATCGCCGGATGCTGCTCGACTGCCTTGAGCATGTCGGCGAAACGGCCGAGCACATGCGGACGGATCGCCTCGCGCTCGAACGAGCCGGCCCAGATCCGCGCCAGCTCGCCCTTGGCTGCCGAGATGCAGAAATGGTTGGACCAGAACGCAACGAGGCGCTCGGTGAAGCCGCAATCGGCGAGCGTGGCGCGTTGCAGCCGCGCCAAAGCCTCGGCGCGAAACGTCTTCTGGATCACGTTGAGCGGCTGCGGCGCGGGCTTTGCTGCGGGCGCCGCCGCATTGGGCTGCATCGCATCAGCGGACTTTGCCGCGACATCGGGCGGCTTCATCTCCGGCGACTGGCCGGCGATGTCCATCGCGACTGCATTGAGCGACAGGTTGCGGCGCGCTGCGGGCTTCTGATCGGCTGGCGTCGGCGCGCTCTGGGTTTGCGGCGGCTGGCCTTCGCCTGGTTTCACATCACCTGATTTCGATTCACCGGCCTTGGCGGCCGCCTCGCGCGCCGCTTTCACCTGCGCCTGATATTCGAAGACGGCCTGGCCGAGCTGCGGCGTCGATTGCAGGCCCGGCGCTTCCAGCAGCACGCCGTTCGGCCGGCCGAGCTCCGCCTTCACGAAGCCACGCGGGTCGGAGGCCGCATTGACGAAGTCGCCGGATGCGCCGCCGCGCGCGCCAAAGCCGAACCGGTTGAGGGCAACGAGCGCAGCTTGCGGATCGCGGGCCATTGTTCTGTCCTTGCACTTCCTTGCGGCATGCGCACCGACTACTATACCGCCCTCAATGATGAACCCCGCATGAAAATGTCGGCGAAGCTTCGGCGCAAATGATGACAAATCGGAAAGAAATCCTCACCGCGCCCGCCGCCCCTTTGCGTCAGATCGTCTGTTCTCGCTGCGGCACGGCGTTTTCATGCGGACTATCCGACAGCTGCTGGTGCGCCGAGGAGACCGCGCGGCTGCCGATGCCGGTCGAGGGCGAGGATTGCCTGTGCCGCGATTGCCTGCGCAAGGCCGCGGCGTCGCGGAGCCCGGATGGAGCGCAAGCGTAATCCGGGCTACGAAACCTACACCTGGTGCCCCGGCGACTTCCCCGCCATGCCGTCGAACGCGTCGAGCAGCTTTTCGCGCCAGGCGTAGACGGAGTCGTCCGCCTCCAGCAGCTTGAACGGGCTCACCACGCGTGCCCATTGAAAGCCGCCGAACACGATGTAGTCGGCGTAGTTGGGCGCATTGCCGCCGAGGAAGGCTTGCTTCTTCAGAGTGAGACGCATGATGTCGAGTGATTTGCGGAAGGCGACGACGACGGCGTCGCGGCTCGCCATGATCTCCTCCAGCGGCTTGCCGAAACGCGCTTCACGCGTCCGGCGGAAATAATCCGCATCGACTTGCGCTAGGTTCTTCGGGATGTCGGCGATGATCAGCGGAAAGATGCCGCCGACGATCGCGATGTCACCCCACCCGTTCAGCATCCGCGCCATGGCGCGGCCGCCCTCGCCCCCGAACAACGACGGACGATCCGGAAAGGTGTCTTCGAGATAGTTGGCGATGGTCCAGGAATCGACGACTGGCCTGTCGTCGTGCAGCAGCACCGGGACCCTTTCCGAACCGTGCGGCGCGATCGCGGCTTTCTCGGTGAAGCGCCAGGGCAGCGTTTTGGCGGCAAGGCCCTTATGCGCAAGCGCCATGCGCGTGCGCCAGCAATATGGGCTGAAGGGGCGCGCAGCGTCAGTGCCGACGAGTTCGAAGAGTTTGAGATTCATGAGTGGCTCTTCCCAGTCCCCCTCATCCTGAGGGGCGCGGAACGCGCATCTCGAAGGATGACGGCCCAGCTATCGGCCGCCCTTCGAGACGCACGCAGGATGCGCGCTCCTCAGGGCGAGGGTCTCCCATTCTGGATTGCTTCGCCAACGCTCGCAATTGTGCATGTTCATTAATTCGGTGATCGAATCCAGCCCGGCAGGGAGGGTTCGATGCGCGACAATAGCT